>JAWKQN010000009.1:0-257500 GCA_041390125.1 Gemmatimonadota bacterium
GCCGTCCTGCTGGATCCGCAGGGCCGGCAGGCGCTGCGTACCACCGCCGTGCGCGCCGTGCAGGACCTGATCCAGAACGGCGTCCACGAACCGCTGGACCCGGAGCTGGCCGGCGCGGAGTTGCTCCGTCTGCGCGACCGCGACAGCGACCGCACCGTCGAGCGCAGCTCGGTCATGTCCGTCGGGGACTTCTTCGACGCGGCCGCCCGTCGTCTGCCGGTCGGGTGGGCTCATCCCGATGCGCAGGGCGCGCTCCGGCTCATCCTCATCCGGCACATGCGGCCGTCGCTGGTCTTCAACGCCATGCTCACCCGCGAGGAGCGCTCGCAGGCGCAGAGCGCGGTGCAGCTCGTGAAGTCCAACGTGCAGATGGGCGAGGCCATCGTGCGCGCCAACGAGCTGATCAGCCAGGACGAGATGGAGCGCCTGGACGCCTACGCGGAGGCGCAGCGCGCGCTGGGGGTGGGCGACGCGGCCGGCTGGCGCTGGAGCGGGCTGCTGGGCAGCGTGCTGTTCCACTCCTTGCTGCTGCTGGTCTTCGGCGGGCTGCTCTACTTCTTCCGCGACCAGGTCTACCGCAACTACCGCTGGCTGCTGGTGCTCACCGCGCTCACGGCCGCGTACTTCGGCACGGCCGCCGTGATCGGCTCGCGCGGACTGCCGCCCGAGCTGCTGCCGGTCCCGTTCGTGGCGCTCACCGTGGCCGTGCTCTGGGACGGCCGCATGGCCCTGATCTTCACCGTGGTGCTGGCCGTCATGACGGGCGCGCTCCGGCCCTTCGACGGTCTGATGCTCACGCCCACGCTGCTCGTGGCGGGCGCGGCGGGCGCGCTGTCCGTGCGCGTGGTGCGGCGCCGCTCGCAGTTCTGGGCCTTCATGCTGATCATCGCGGTGGCCCACTCGCTCAGCCTGCTCGCGGTATGGCTGATGGAAGGGGAGGGCTCGGCGCTCACCGCGCTGCCGTGGGCGGCGCTGGGCGCGGCTGGTAGCGCCATCCTGGCCATGGGCTTCCTGCCGGTGTTCGAGTGGTTCACGGGCATCACCACGCCGCAGACGCTGCTGGAGTGGGCGGACCCCACGCGGCCGCTGCTCGGGCGCCTGGCCCGCGAGGCGCCGGGCACGTACGCGCACACCATCTCGGTGGCCAACGTGGCGGAGGCCGCGGCCAACTCCATCGATGCGGACGGGCTGCTCTGCCGGGTGGGGGCGTTCTACCACGACGTGGGCAAGATGCTCAAGCCCCAGTACTTCATCGAGAACCAGCCGGGCACGCGCAATCCCCACGATCACCTGAAGCCCGAGACGTCCGCCGCGCTGGTGCGCGAGCACGTGACCGAGGGGCACCGCCTGGCGCGTGAAGCGCGCGTGCCGCCCGTGATCCTGGACTTCATCCTCGAGCACCACGGCACGCAGGAGATCGGCTTCTTCCGCAACAAGGCGCGGGAGGAGAACGGTCCGGACGCCGATCTCCCGGATGAGCTGTTCCGGTACCCGGGCCCCCGGCCCCAGACGCGCGAGACCGCCATCCTCATGCTGTCGGACTCCGTGGAGTCCGCCGCGCGCGCCCTGCAGGATCCCACCCGCGAGCGCATCCGCGACCTGGTGGTCACCATCTTCGACACCAAGATCCGCGACGGTCAGCTGGACGAGGCGCCGCTCACGCTGGGCGAGATCACCCGCGTACGCGAGGAGATCATCAAGGTGCTGGAGGGCATGTACCACCAGCGCATCGACTATCCCGCCACCAAGCACCTGACGGACGCGCCGGCCGAGGCGCGCCCGGTGGCGCGGTGAGCTCGGAGCCCGTGCTCCGGGTGCAGGTCAATCCGGAGGCGTTCGCCGTGGACGCGGACCGGTTGGAGCAGGCCGTGCGCCACGTGCTGGCCCGCGAAGGCGTGGACCAGGGCGAGGTCTCGCTCACCCTGCTCGCCGATCCCGCCATGCAGGACCTGAACCGCCGCTGGCTCGCGCACGACCGCACCACGGACGTGCTGTCGTTCGCGCTGCACGGGGACGGTGAGCCCCTGCTGGGGGACGTCTACGTCGGGTGGGAGCAGGCGGAGCGGCAGAGCGCGGAGCATGGCGTGCCGTTGGCCGAGGAGCTGGTGCGCCTGGCGGTGCACGGCACGCTCCACCTGCTGGGCCACGACCATCCGGACGCGGCGGACGAGCGGGCCGGCAGCCCGTTCTTCCAGCGGCAGGAAGCGCTCGTGGCGGAGTGCCTGGAGAGAGGGGTGGATCATGGCCGCGCCTGAGTGGCCGCGCGACGACGAGGGCCTGCTCGACGCGCTCGTGGCGCGCGCCGAGGCGGGGGACGAGCCCGGCATCCTGGAGCTGCTGGACGAGCTGCACCCGAGTGACATCGCCGACCTGCTGGAATCCGTCGAGCGCGAGGAGCTCAAGCTCACCATCGTGCGGGCCCTGCCGCTCGAGCTGGCCTCCGAGGCGCTGGCGGAGATGGAGGAGGGCGAGGACCGCGGCGAGCTGCTGGCCGCGCTCGCGCCCGCCACGCGGGCCGCGCTCCTGTCCGAGCTGGAGGTCGACGACGCGGCCGACCTGATCGCCGAGCTGGACCCGCCCGACCAGGCGCGCGTGCTGGCCGAGCTGCCGGCGGACGAGGCGGTCGAGCTGCGCGGCCTGCTGCGCTACGACGAGGAGACCGCCGGTGGTCTGATGACCACGGACTTCGTCTCGATCGTCTCCACGCTGCAGGCCGGCGAGGCGATCGCCGAGGTGCGCCGGCAGGGGCGCGAGATCGGCGACTTCTACGCCGTCTTCGTGGTGGACAAGGCGCGGCGCCTGCTGGGCACCGTGCCGCTGAACGACCTCATCCTGGCCGAGCCCGCCGAGGAGGTGGCCGAGCTGGTGGTGCCGGTGCCCGTCCAGGTGAGCGCCGACACCGACCAGGAGGAGGTGGGCCGCCTCATGGCCCGCTACAACCTCGTCAGCGTGCCCGTCGTGGACGAGCGTGGACACCTGCTGGGCCGCATCACGTTCGACGACGTCCTGGACGTGTTGGAAGCGGAGCAGACGGAAGACCTCCTGCGCCTGGCCGGCGTCGGCGACGAGGAGGAGATCCGCGGCGGCTGGGTGGACGCCGTGCGCTCGCGTCTGCCCTGGCTGGGCCTCAACCTGGTGACGGCCTCGCTCGCGGCGTCCGTCATCTGGTTGTTCGCCGACGTCATCGAAGGCGACGTGGCCCTGGTCTTCGTGATGCCCATCATCGCGGCGCTGGGCGGCAACGCCGGTGTGCAGTCCCTCGCGGTGACGCTGCGCCGCATCACGCTGGCCGAAGGCGACCTGGGCGAGCGACCCTGGAGCGCCGTGGGCAAGGAGGTGCTGGTGGGGCTGACCAACGGCGTGCTGATCGGCGGCCTGGCCGCCGCGGTGGGCGCGCTGTGGTTCGACCGGCCCAGCCTGGGGCTGGTGGTCCTGCTGGCCATGTGGGGCAACCTGGTCGTGGCCAGCTTCGCGGGCGCCTTCGTGCCCACGTTCCTGAGCCGGGTCGGGGTCGACCCCGCCGTCGCGTCGTCGGTGTTCGTGCAGACCTTCACCGACCTGTGCGGCTTCATGCTCCTGCTGGGTCTGGCCAGCGCCCTGCTGCTATGACGCGCTTCGGCCGCACGTTCGGGGTCGCGCGCCGACTGCTGCCCTTCGCCTTCGCGTTCCTGCGCGACCGGCGGCGCTGGTTCGTGGTGGGGCGGCCCGCACTCCGCACGGAGGAGCAGCACGCCCGGCGGGCCGATCGCCTGAGCGCCACGCTGGCCGACCTGGGACCCACCTTCATCAAGCTGGCGCAGCTCCTGAGCGCCCGCGCCGACATCCTGCCCGAGCCCTACCTGTCGGCCATCACGCGGCTGCAGGACCGGGTGCCGCCGTCGAAGTCGCAGGCCATCATCGGCGTCATCGAGGCCGAGCTGGAGCAGCCGGTCACGGAGCTGTTCCAGGACTTCCAGGCCGAGCCCGTGGCGGCCGCGTCCCTGGGGCAGGTGCACCGGGCCCGCGTGGAAGGGCGCGACGTGGTGGTGAAGGTGCTGCGCCCGGGCGTCGAGGAGCTGGTGGCCCTGGACCTGGACGTGTCCTTCCGGCTGCTCTACTGGCTCAACATCCTCTTCCCCAACCACCACGTGCGCGCGCTCACGGCCACGGTGCGCGAGTTCTCGGTGAAGGTGGGCGAGGAGATGGACTTCCGGAAGGAAGCGGAGAACATGGACCGCTTCCACCGCTTCTTCGACGCTGATCCACGTTTCCGCGCGCCGGCCGTGCTGCCGCGCTTCACGCGCCGACGTGTGCTGGTCATGGAGTACGCGCGCGGCACCAAGATCGACCGGCTCCAGGACCACTTCGACGATGGCCGTCTGGACTTCCAGCAGGTCATGGAGAACCTGACGGGTCTCTACCTGCGCATGATGATGGTGGACGGCTTCCTGCACGCCGATCCGCACCCGGGCAACCTGCTGGTCCAGGACGACGGCACCATCGTGGTGCTGGACTGGGGCATGGTGCTGGAGGTGCCGCGCTGGACGCGCGAGTCCATCCTGCACATCGCGCTCGCGGTCGAGCGCGAGGACCTGGACGCCATCATCAACGAGATGTACCAGCTCGGGATGATCAGCCCCGAGGTGTCGCGCGGCGAGGTGCGTGAGGCGGCCATGGAGATCTTGCGCATCGTGGAGCGGGCCCAGGGCTCGAACCGCGAGCGCATCGAGCACATCGTCACGCAGATCTACGACACGTTCTACACCTGGCCGCTGATGCTGCCGCAGGAGCTGGTCTACTTCTTCCGCGCCTCGGTGCTGCTGGAGGGGATCGGCATCCTGTACGACCGCGGCTTCGACGGCCTGGGGCTGGTGCGCCGCGTGGTCAAGGCGCTGCGCCGCCAGATCCTGGACACGACGCGCCGGGAGCCCGTCGCCATCGCCCGCGACGCCGTGGGCGAGGTGTCCCAGGTCATGCGGGCGGTGCGCCAGCTGCTGGAGCGCGCCGAGCGCGAGGAACTGCGCGTGCGGCTCCATCCGCGTGACGTGCAGGCCCAGGAGCGCTTCCTGCACCTGCAGGCGCGCCGGCTGCTCCTGTCCATCTTCGCGTCCGTCACCGCCATGATCTCGGCGGTGCTCTTCGTGGCCGTCCGCAACCTCTGGCTCCTGGCCGGGGGGCTCCTCGCGTCCCTCTTCCTGTTCCTGCTCGTGCTCTTCATCCCCACGCATCTGCTGGAGAACCCGTTGCGGCACGCCCGCGGCATCCGTCCCGGAGGCTCCCGTTGACCCCGCTCGAGGCGCTCACGCCCGCCCTGGAGGACGTGCTGGAACGTTTCCGCTCCGGCGCACGCCTGGGTCTGGCCCGTGCCATCAGCGCGGTCGAAGGCGAGCGACCCGGCTTCCAGGCGCTGCTGCACGCCGTGACCCGTGAAGGCCTCCAGGGCCGCCGCATCGGGGTGACCGGGCCGCCCGGGGCGGGGAAGTCCAGCCTGGTGGCGCAGATGGCCACGCACTTCCGCACGCGGGGAGAGACGGTGGGCATCGTGGCCGTGGACCCCACCTCGCCGTTCTCGGGTGGCGCGTTGCTCGGGGACCGCATCCGCATGAACGACCTGGCCACGGATCCCGGGATCTTCATCCGCTCCATGGCCACGCGCGGCTCGCTCGGCGGTCTGGCGATGGCCACCGAGGAGGTCATCGACCTCATGGACGGGTTCGGCTTCGACCGGGTGATCGTCGAGACGGTGGGGGTGGGTCAGACCGAGCTCGAGATCCAGTCGGCCGCCGACACCGTGCTCGTGGCGCTCGTCCCCGAGTCGGGGGACGGCATCCAGGCCATGAAGGCGGGCCTCATGGAGATCGCCGACATCTTCGTGGTCAACAAGGCGGACCGGCCCGGTGCCGACCGGTTGGCCAAGGAGCTGTCGTTCGCCATCCACCTGCGCGCCGGGGAAGCCCTCAAGGACGTGCCCGCCCATCACGGCGTGCAACTGGACGCGGTCCGGAAGGACAGGACCCGCGCCAAGGCCCCCGCCGAGCCGCAGGGCTGGCAGATCCCCGTGCTGAAGACGGTCGCGCAGACCGGCGAAGGGCTCCCGGAGCTGCTGGAGGCCATCGACCGGCACCGGGACCACCTGGAGGCCACGGGCGAGTTGCGCCGGCGCCGCCGGACCCGGGCGGAGGGCCGCGTGGTGGACGTGGTCGAGCGCCAGCTCGGGCGCCTGGCGTGGAGTCGGCCGGGAGCCCAGGACATCCTCCAGGACGGCCTCGACCGGATCGAATCGGGGGCCGCGACGCCGTATTCCGTGGCGGAGTCCGTGGTCCAGAACATGCTCGCCCCCAAGGGGTAAGCCGAGCCGTACCGGGCCCAGGAGGCGCGCGGGGGTCGCCGGAGCAGGGCGGCATCCGTGCGTGGGGCTCGCTGGCGTTTCAGGGAGGAACGGATGTCGATCGTGGAGAACGACGCGCTGGCGCGTCTGGAGTCGGAGCTCGCCGAGCACGAGGCCGAGGTACGGCGCCTGCGCAGCGAGCTGGCCACCTGGTACGACCGGTACGAGGCGGCCCCCAAGCGGGACATCCCGTTCACCACGGTCTCCGGCCGCGAGGTCGCCCCGCTCTACACGCCGCTGGATGGGGGCGGCGACCCCTACGCGGACCAGCTCGGCCTGCCGGGCGAGTACCCGTTCACGCGCGGTCCGTACTCCACCATGTACCGGACCCGGCTGTGGACCATGCGGCAGTTCGCGGGCTTCGCCACCGCCGAGGAGACCAACGCGCGCTACAAGTACCTGCTGGCCCACGGCCAGACGGGGCTGTCCGTCGCGTTCGACTTCCCCACGCTCATGGGCTACGACTCCGACCACCCCCGCTCGCTCGGCGAGGTGGGCGTGTGCGGTGTGGCCATCAGCTCGCTCGCCGACATGGAGCGGCTGTTCGAAGGCATCCCGCTGGACCAGGTGTCGGTCTCCATGACCATCAACGGTCCGGCCGTCATCCTGTTCTGCTTCTACGTGGCCGCCGCCGAGCGTCAGGGCATCGACCCGTCCGTGCTGCGCGGCACCGTGCAGAACGACATCCTCAAGGAGTACCAGGCGCAGCACGCCTGGGTGTATCCGCCGGAGCCGGCGCTGCGCCTGATCGTCGACATGTTCGAGTGGTGCTCCACGAACGCGCCCAAGTACAACCCGGTCTCGATCTCCGGCTACCACATCCGCGAGGCGGGTGCCACGGCGGCGCAGGAGCTGGCCTTCACGCTGCGCAACGGGTTCGAGTACGTCGAGCGCGGCATCGCGCGTGGCCTGGACGTGGACGACTTCGCGCCGCGCCTGTCGTTCTTCTTCGACGTGCACAACGACTTCTTCGAGGAGATCGCCAAGTTCCGCGCCGCCCGCCGCATCTGGGCCCGCACGCTGCGCGAGAAGTACGGCTCCACCAATCCGGAGTCGTGGCGCCTGCGCACGCACGCCCAGACCGCCGGAGTGACGCTCACGGCGCAGCAGCCGGAGAACAACATCGTGCGCGTGGCCTACCAGGCCCTGGCGGCCGTGCTGGGCGGCACGCAGTCGCTGCACACGAACTCCATGGACGAGACGCTCGCGCTGCCCACCGAGAAGGCCGTGCGCATCGCGTTGCGTACCCAGCAGGTGCTGGCCTACGAGACCGGCGTGCCCAACACCATCGACCCCCTGGCGGGCTCGTACTACGTGGAGGCGCTCACCGACGAGCTCGAGGCGGACGCCGAGGCCATGTTCGACCGCATCGACGAGCTGGGCGGCGTGGTGCCGGGGATCCACCAGGGGTGGTTCCAGGCCGAGATCGCCCGCTCGGCGCTGCAGCAGCAGCAGGAGATCGAGGCCGCCGCGCGGGTCATCGTCGGCGTCAACGAGTTCGAGGAAGGCAACGAGGACGTGTCCATCGACACGCTCAAGATCGACCCCGACGTGGAGGAGCGGCAGCGCGCGCGCATGGCCGACCTGCGCGCCCGTCGGGACGGCGACCGGGTGGAGCGCGCGCTGGCCGCGCTGGAGCAGGCCGCACGCGGGGACGACAACCTCGTCCCCTACATCCTGGAGTGCGCGCGCTCGGAAGCCACGCTGTACGAGATCCGCCACGCCATGGAGCGTGTGTTCGGCAGCTACAAGGAACCGGTGTTCTTCTAGCGAAAGCAGGGTTATGGACCGGAAGATTCGTGTGCTCGTCGCCAAGCCCGGCCTGGACGGGCACGATCGGGGAGCCAAGGTCATCGCCAGCGCGTTCCGCGACGCGGGCTTCGAGGTCATCTACACGGGGCTGCACCAGACGCCCGAGATGGTCGTCGCGGCCGCCGTCCAGGAGGACGTGGACGTGGTGGCCATGTCCATCCTCTCCGGCGCGCACATGACGCTGTTCCCGCGGGTGCAGGAGCTGCTGAAGGCGGAAGGCGCCGACCACATCCTGCTCACGGGCGGCGGCATCATCCCCGAGGAGGACCGCGACGCGCTCGAGGCGCGGGGCATCGGTAGGCTCTTCGGCCCCGGCTCTCCCACCAGCGAAGCCGTGCAGTACATCCGCGACTGGGCGGCGTCGCGGAGCGAGGACGCGCTCTCCACGTGAGCGCGCCCGCCGCGCCCACCGGGAAGGAGACCCGGCTCCGCGCGCTCGCGGCGGAGCTCCAGGAGCTGCGCGGCACGCTGGAGGAAGGGGGCGGCGTCGAACGCCGCGCCCGCCAGCACGCCCAGGGCAAGCTCACCGCGCGCGAGCGCATCACCCGCCTGCTGGACGAAGGCGAGCCCGTCGTGGAGATCGGGCTGATGGTGGCCCACGACCTCTACGACGGCCAGGCGCCTGCGGCCGGCGTGGTGACCGTGGTGGGACGCGCCCGCGGCCGCGAGGTGGTCGTGGTCGCCAACGACGCCACCGTGAAGGCGGGCTCCTGGTGGCCGGAGACCATCACCAAGATCCTGCGCGCGCAGGAGATCGCGATGCGCTGCCGCATCCCGATCGTCTACCTGGTGGATTCCGCCGGCGTGAACCTGCCGTATCAAGGCGGCGTGTTCCCGGGACAGTACGGCGCGGCGCGCATCTTCTACTACAACTCGATCATGCGGCGCTACCTGGGTGTGCCCCAGCTCGCCGCCGTGATGGGACCGTGCATCGCGGGCGGTGCGTACCTGCCCGCGCTGTCGGACGTCATCGTGATGATCGAGGGCACGAGCTTCATGGGGCTCGGCGGACCCAACCTCGTGAAAGGCGCCACCGGACAGGTCGTGGAGTCCGAGGAGCTGGGCGGCGCGCGCGTGCACACCGCCGTGAGCGGGGTGGCGCATTACCGCGCCCAGGACGACGACGCCGGTCTGGACCTGCTGCGCCGTCTGATCGGCGAGCTGCCCCCGCCGCCGGGCGCGTTGCCGGCCCGCCCGGTGTCGGGTCCCGACGGACGCGCGGAGCGGCTCTACGATCTGCTGCCCGACGACCACCGCGCGCCCTATGACGCGCACGCCGTGCTGGACGTCCTGCTGGACGCCGACACCTGGCTGGAGTTCCAGCCCGACTACGCGGCCGAGATGGTCTGTGGCACCGGCCGCATCCGCGGCCTCCCGGTGGGCGTGATCGCCAACGCGCGCGGGATGGTCAAGGACGCGCGCTCCGGGCCGCCCCGCTTCGGGGGGATCGTCTATACCGAGAGCGCGGAGAAGGTCGCGTACTTCATCGAGACCATGAACCGGCACCGCACACCGATCCTGTTCGTGCAGGACGTCTCCGGGTTCATGGTGGGCCCCGCGGCGGAGCACTCCGGGATCATCCGTGCGGGCGCGCAGTTCGTGGAGGCCATGGCCACCGCCACCGTGCCCAAGCTGGTGCTCACGCTCAACCACGCGTCGGGCGCGGGCTACTACGCCATGGCGGGGCAGGGCTTCGATCCCGACTTCATCCTCTCGCTCCCCAGCGGCCGCATGGGCGTGATGGAAGGGGAGAGCGCGGTCATGGCGCTCTTCAGCGCGCAGCTCGAGAAGCTCAAGGAGGCCGGGCAGGTGCCGGACGAGGATCTGACCACGCGCATGGACGCCGTGCGCGCCGAGTACGACCGCCAGCTCGATGCGCGCTTCGCCGCCGCCCGTGGCTTCGTGGACGCGATCGTCCTGCCGGAGGAGCTGCACGACGCGCTGGAGCTCCTGCTGCGCTCCGGACTCTCCAACCCCGGTCCCCACCTGGGACCGTTCACGCTGCCCCACGGCCAGGCGGGAGGTGTCGCGTGAGCGCGCCGGAGCGGATCCGCATCGCGAGTGGACAGGGCTTCTGGGGAGACGACCTGGAGGCGCCCGTCCGGCAGGTGGAAGGCGGCCCCATCGACTATCTGATGCTCGACTATCTGGCCGAGGTCACGATGTCGATCATGCAGAAGCAGCGCAGCCGGAACCCGGACGCCGGGTACGCGCGCGACTTCATCCCGCTCATGCAGCGGATCTTCCCCGCCTGTGTGGAGCGCAACGTGCGCGTGGTCACCAACGCCGGCGGCGTGAACCCGGACGGGTGCGCCGAGGCCCTGGTGGCCGCCGGGCGCGAGGCCGGGGTGGCCGGTCGGGCCCGGGTGGGGAAGGTGACCGGCGACGACCTGATGGAGCGCCTCGATGCGCTCCTGGCCGAAGGCCATGCGCTGGCCAACATGGAGAGCGGCGCCCCGCTCGAGAGCATCCGCGACCGGGTGCAGAGCGCCAACGTCTACATCGGAGCCCGCCCCATCGTCGAGGCCCTGGGCAAGGGCGCCCACGTGGTCGTCACCGGGCGCTCCACCGACACGGCGCTCACGTACGCGCCCATGATCCACGCCTTCGGGTGGGACTGGGCGGACTACGATCGCATTGCGGCCGGCGTGGTCGCCGGCCACATCAACGAGTGCGGGGCCCAGTGCTCGGGCGGCAACTGCCTGATCGACTGGTGGACCGTCCCCGACCTGGAGAACGTGGGCTTCCCCATCGTGGAGGCCAGCCCGGACGGGACGTTCGTGGTGACCAAGCACGGCGGGACCGGCGGCCGCATCAGCCGCGCCACCGTGACCGAGCAGATCGTCTACGAGATGGGCGACCCCCGCACGTACATCACGCCGGACGTGGTGGCGGACTTCACCACCATCCACCTGGATGACCAGGGCGGCGATCGTGTTGCCGTACATGGAGTAAAGGGCTCCCACCCCACCGAGTTTCTCAAGGTCTCGATCGCCTATGCGGACGGCTGGAAGGCGGTGGGGACGCTGGTCTACGCCTGGCCGGACGCGGTGGCCAAGGCCCGAGAGGCGGACCGGGTGCTCCGCGCCCGATTGGACCGCCTGGGCCTCCGCTTCGACGAGATCCGCACGGAGCTGGTCGGCTGGGACGCCACCCACGGGCACCTGGCGGGCGATCCCCCGGCGGACCTGCCCGAGGTGCAGCTCCGCATCGGCGTCCGGGGTCAGGACCGGGCGGCGGTCGAGCGCTTCACGCGCGAGATCGCTCCGCTGGTGCTCACCGGTCCGCCGTCCGTGACCGGCTTCGCGGGCGGGCGTCCCGCCGTGCAGGAGATCGTGGCCTACTGGCCGGCGCTCATCCGCCGCGAGGCGGTCGAGCCGCATCTCGCCGTCGACGTGCTGGAGGTCTGATGGTCCGCGTCCCGCTGGTCCAGCTCGCGCATGCCCGCTCGGGCGACAAGGGCGACACCGCCAACGTGGGGGTGATCGCCTACCGCCCCGAGGACTACCCGGTGCTGGTGGAGCAGCTCACCCCGGAGCGGGTGAAGGCGTTCTTCGGCGAGCGCGTCCAGGGCAAGGTCGAGCGGTACGAGCTGCCCAACCTGCACGCGCTGAATTTCCTGCTGCACGGGGCGCTGGGCGGGGGCGGCACGGTCTCGCTCCTGACGGACGCTCAGGGCAAGGTCTTCTCCACCGCGCTGCTGCGCATGGAGGTCGAAGTGCCCGAGGCGGTGGCCGAAGCCACCCGTGGTCGCGGGCGGCTGCCGTCCGGGACCGGGGCGTGAGTCCGGTGCGCCGGCCCGGGCTCCGCGAGGGGACGGGCGCATGAGCGAGGTCCTGCTCCAGTCGCTCGAGGCCGGCGTCCTCACGCTGACGCTGAACCGGCCCGACAAGCGCAACGCGCTCGACTCGACCCTCGTCGCGGCGCTCTCCGAAGCCCTGCACCGGGCCACCTCCGGTCCGGACGTGCGGGTCGTGCTGCTCCGGGGGGCGGGCAAGGACTTCTCGGCCGGGGCGGACCTGGCCGAGCTCGAGCGCACCCTGGACGACGGCCCCGACGCCCACCTGGAGAACGCCAACCGCCTGGGCGGGCTGTTCCTGGCGCTCAGGGCGCACCCGGTCCCCGTCATCGCGGCGGTGCAGGGGCGGGCGCTCGCCGGGGGCTGCGGGCTGGCCACGGCCTGCGATCTGGTCGTGGCCAGCGCGGGCGCGCAGTTCGGATACCCCGAGGTCAACCTGGGCTTCGTGCCGGCCATGGTCATGGCCATCCTGCGCCGGAAGGTGGGCGAGGCGGCCGCGTTCGACCTGGCGGTCCTCGGCGAGCGGATCGGCGCCGAGCGCGCCCACGCGCTCGGCCTGGTCTCCAGGGTCTTCCCGGACGAGGCGTTCGACGACGCCGTGGTGGAGCTGGCCCGGGGGCTGGCTGCCAAACCGACCGACGCCGTGCGGACCACCAAAGCGCTCCTGTACGACCAGGACGGGCGGTCGTTCGCGGAGGGCATCGCCCTGGGCGCCCAGGTCAACGCCCGCGCCCGCTCCACCGACAGCTTCAAGGCCGGCGTGCGCGCCTTCCTGGCCGGCCAGCGCCGGTAGCGATGGCGTTTCGCCCCTCACGCTCGGCCGGCCCCGGCCGTTTCCTGGTGGCGCGCGGGGCGCTGTTCGTGCTGGGCGGGGGGTGCGCGGTCGTGGGGATGGTGCTGCCCTCCCGGATCCTGGTCTGGGTCGCGATCGCCATCTTGTTGGTGGCCTTCCTGTTGCGCTTCACCGCCGGAAGCGTCACCTCAGGTCCCGAAGGCGCCCCCGGCGATGCCGGCGAGGACGAGGAGACGGCGCCTCCGGCCGGCTGAGCCCGACCGGGCCCAACCCACCCTCCACCCGCCCCGGGCGTCGCGCGATCGTGCCTCATGCACGCGCCGCCCGACCTCGACCGCCTCCTGCGCGACCGTTTCCGCCTGCCCGCCTTCCGGCCCGGTCAGCGCCCGCTCATCGAAGCGGTCCTGGCGGGCCGTGACGCCTTGGGCGTACTGCCCACCGGGGGCGGGAAGTCCCTGTGCTACCAGGTCCCGGCCGCCGCGCGCGGTGGGCTGTCCGTGGTGGTCACCCCGCTGCTGTCCCTCATCGACGACCAGGTGGGGCGCGCCCGCGCCCTGGGCTTCCGGGCCGAAGGCCTCGGGTCCACCCGGGCTCCGGGGCGCAACCGGGCCGCGCTGGAGGCGGCCGCCCGCGGGGAGCTGGACCTCGTGTTCCTGGCCCCGGAACGGCTGGAGCAGGAGCCCGTCCGGCGCCTCCTCAGGGCCGGGACGGTGTCTCTCGTGGTGGTGGATGAAGCGCACTGCATCTCCCTGTGGGGGAACGATTTCAGGCCGTCGTACCGGCGCCTGGGCGAGGCGCTGGCCCGGCCCCGCACCTTCCCCGTGCTGGCCCTGACGGCCACGGCCACCCCGGCGGTCCGGCTGGACGTGGCCCGCGTGCTCGACCTGCGCACCCCGGAGCAGGTGGTGCTGTCGTTCGACCGCCCCAACCTGTCCTGGACCGTGGTCCGCTGCGCGGGACCGGGCGCCAAGCGGGACGTGCTGCTCCCGGCGCTCCGGCGGGCGCTGGCCGAGGCGCCCTGGAGCTCGGCCATCGTCTACGCGGGGACCCGGCGCGCCGTCCGGGCCGTCCACGCCGAGCTGGCCCGGGCGGGCCTGGAGGCGCGCCCCTACCACGCCGGGCTGGACGCCCCCCTCCGGCTGGAGGCCCAGCGCTGGTTCCTGGAGGCCCGCCACCCCGTGCTCGTGGCCACCAACGCGTTCGGGATGGGGATCGACCGGCCGGACGTACGCCTCGTGGCCCACCACAGCGTCCCCGCCTCCCTGGAGGCCTACTACCAGGAAGCCGGACGCGCGGGCCGCGACGGCCGCCCGGCCCGGGTGCTGGCCCTGGACGCCCCCGCCGACCGGGACCTGCGGCGCGGGCTGCTGGACAGCTCCCGCCCGCCACCCGACCGCCTGGCCGAGCTCCACGCGGTGCTCCTCCGGGTCTTCGGGCCGGGGCGCCCCGTCCGGCCGGACCGCCTCCGCACCGGGTTGGCCCCGGCCTGGGCGGGGCAGGCCGGCCCCGCGGCCCTGCGGGGGCTCGAGGCCGCGGGCGGTCTGAGCGTCCGGGAGGACGGCCTCCTGCACATCCACGAGGGCCCGCTGGACCTCGGGCCCGTCCGGGCGCTCCGGCGCCAGGGGGTGGATGGGCTGGCGGCCGCGGAGCGGTTCCTGCGGACCCGGGGCTGCCGGCGACGGGTCCTCCTGGGCTGGTTCGGGGAGTCCGCACCCAGCGAATGCGAGGCCTGCGACCGCTGCGCGCGCACGGCGGTGTGGCGCCGGACCCTCGGCCGCACAGGCGGGTAACCGTGCCTCGACCTGGGGACGCGGGGCCGTACTCGGCGGGCCACCGGCCGCCTGCGGCCCCGTGCGTACATCCGGAGCCCATGCAACCGTACCTGACCGACGAGCACCGCGCGCTACAGCGCGCCGTCCGAGACTTCGCCCTGGAAGCCATCGTCCCCGTGGCCCGGGACCTGGACGAGCGCTGCGAGTTCCCCTGGGAGAACGTGCGCGCGATGGCGGAGCGGGGATGGCTCGGGGTGCCGGTGCCGCGCGAGCTCGGCGGCATGGGCCTGGACTACCGGAGCTACATCCTGGTGGTGGAGGAGCTGGCCAAGTTCTGCGCCAGCCACGCCATCACCATCTCGGCCCACACCACGCTGGGCACCTCCCCCATCCTCACCTTCGGCACCGAGGACCAGAAGGAGCGCTTCGTGCCGCTCCTGGCCTCCGGCCGTGTCCTGGGTGGGTTCGGCCTGACCGAGCCGGGCGCGGGCTCCGACGCCGGCGGCACCCGGACCCGGGCCGTGCGGGAAGGGGACGGCTATCGCCTGAACGGCGCCAAGATCTTCATCACCCACGCCGGCGTGGGCGAGATCTTCACCGTGACCGCCGTGACCGACCCCGAGGCCGGCGCGCGCGGGATCACCAGCTTCGTGGTCACCAAGCCCACCGTGGACGTGGAGCGCGCGCGTCGGGTCGGCATGGGACACGTGGAGGACCTTCCCTTCCTGGACGGCGTGAAGGCCGGGAAGAAGGAGGACAAGATGGGATGGCGGGCCTCGGACACGCGCGAGCTGCTGCTCGAGGACGTGTTCGTGCCGGAGGCCAATCGTCTCGGCGAGGAAGGGCAGGGCTTCATCAACTTCATGAAGACCCTGGACGCGGGTCGGATCGGCATCGCGGGGCTGTCGCTGGGCCTCGCGCAGGGCGCCTTCGACGTGGCCCTGGCCTACGCCCGCGAGCGGGAGCAATTCGGCAAGAAGATCTTCGACCTGCAGGCGGTGCAGTTCCGTCTGTCGGAGCTCGCCACCGAGCTCCAGGCCGCGCGCCACCTCACGTATCACGCCGCCTGGCTCAAGGACCAGGGGCAGCCGTTCACGAAGGAAGCCGCGATGGCCAAGCTGTACGCGTCCGAGCTCTGCATGAAGGCCACGATCCAGGCCGTGCAGATCCTGGGAGGCGCGGGGTATTCGAGCGACCACCCCGTCGAGCGCATGCTGCGCGACGCGAAGGTCTGCGAGATCGGGGAAGGGACCAGCGAGGTGCAGAAGCTCGTGATCGGTCGCTTCCTCCAGAAGCAAGTGCTGGAAGACCTGCTGGCGGAGCCCTGGGACGCCGTCTCCGAGCCGGAGACCGCGGAGGCCCGTGTGGGCGCGCTGGCCCGTTAGACCCGTTCGGAGGAGGCCCGAGCGCGCGACGCGCGACGGCCGGTGCTCGTCCCGCAGGCGGCCACGCCCGGACGAGCCCGGGGTCGCAGAACGAGCGCGGCGACGGCGGTCCTCCGGGAGACACCGGAACCAGGAGTGCGTAGAGAGATCCTGATCAGCGCGTCCTCGCACGAGTCGAGGGTGGCGCTGCTCGAGAACGGAAAGCTCGTGGAGTTCATGTTCGACCGGCCCGACCAGGGCCGCATGGTCGGCGACATCTTCCTCGGGCGGGTCGAAGCCGTGCTGCCGGGCATCCAGGCGGCCTTCGTGGACATCGGGACCGACAAGGCCGGGTTCCTCCACGTCTCGGACATCGCGCCCGAGGAGGAGGAGGACGACGAGCCGGAGCCCCAGCCGCGTGCCAAGGGCGGCCGGCGCGGACGCCGAGGCCGCAAGGGCGGGGGAGGCGGCGGAGGGGAGGACGCCTCCGACGGCGAGGAGACCCCCTCCGGGGACGACAGCGGGAACGGGAACGGCGGCGGCAACGGCCGCAGCGGCCGCTCCAACGGCCGCCCGCCCCGACGGGCCCGCAAGTTCCCGCCCATCCAGGAATACATCTCCAAGGGCCAGACGGTCATCGTCCAGGTGACCAAGGAGCCCATCAGCACCAAGGGCCCCCGCCTCACCACGCACATCTCGCTGCCCGGCCGCTTCCTGGTCTACATGCCGGGTTCGTCGCGGGTGGGCGTGAGCCGCAAGATCGGCGACCGCGCGGAGCGGAGCCGCCTGCGCTCGCTCGCCAAGGAGATCCTGCCCAAGGACCAGGGCGGGATCATCGTCCGCACGGTGGGCGAGGACTTCAACCGCGACACGTTCCAGGCGGAGTTCAACGAGCTGCGCGGCACGTGGCTCCAGATCGAGGCGGCGGCCAAGGAGGCGGAGGCGCCCGCGCGCGTGCACCGGGGTGCGCACCTCGTGAGCGGCATCATCCGCGACCTCTTCAGCGACCGCTTCGAGCGGCTGACCGTGGATGCGAAGCAGGTCTACGACGAGATCCGCTCGTACGTGAGCAGCGTCGATCCCGACCTCGTGGGCCGCGTGAAGCTCTACCAGGGCGAGGAATCGCTCTTCGACAAGGAAGGCATCGAGGAGGAGATCCAGGGCGCCTTCCAGCGCCGGGTGGATCTCCCGTCGGGGGGCTACATCGTCATCGAGCCCACGGAGGCGCTGGTCTCGATCGACGTCAACACCGGTCGCTTCACGGGGAAGGGCAAGAAGGACCCCGAGGAGACCATCCTCAAGACCAACCTGGACGCCGCGCGCGAGATCGCGCGTCAGCTGCGCCTCCGGGATGTGGGCGGCATCATCGTCTGCGACTTCATCGACATGGAGCAGCAGAAGCACCGCGACAAGGTGCTGCACGAGCTGCGCTCCCACCTGGGGCGCGACCGCGCCCGTACCAAGACGTTCGAGCTGTCCGCGCTCGGTCTGATCGAGATGACCCGCCAGCGCGTGCGGCCGCCGCTCTTCACGGCGCTCACCGAGATGTGCTCCCAGTGCGGGGGCAAGGGACGGGTGTACACGCCCAGCTCCGTGCTACGGGCCACCGAGCGCGCGCTCGGCCGCATCCACGCAGAGGGGAAGGAACGCACGGTGGTCGTGCGCACCCACCCCGAGGTGGTGCTGCACATGATGGAGTCCGAGCCCGACTTCGTGGAGCGGATCCAGCGGCGCACCCGGCTGAAGGTGGACGTGCGGGACGATCCGCTCCTCAACCAGGACGAATTCCGCCTCCTGGTGGGCCCGGCCGAGACCGACGTCACGCAGAAGTACGTGATGGACGGCGACCCGGGGAACGGGAACTAGGCGTCCCGTCCCTCGTCCCGTCCCTCGTACAGGCCCGGGGGCCTGAGCCACATCCCCCGTCGCCGGTGCCGCAGCCCGTCCGGTCACGCCCTGACGTGGGCCGTCCACGCCAGGCTTGCCCGGCCGCGGGTCCGGGTGTATCGAGCAGATAGCTCTCCGATCCATGGGCCGCGCGGACGCCCGGCCACGATGGTGGAGCCACCGGCGGGCCCCGCAGGCCCGCAGGTCCCCCGCGCCTCCGGATGGAGGCATGCCGAAGGTGGCGCGGCATGGAGCGGAGGGTGCGGCCCACGTCCTCGCCCGGGACGGGCCACGGAGCCGACCCCGTGGCCGGAGCCGCAGAAAACGGCCGGCGTTCCGCCCGATGGAGGAGGCGATGCCACCGGGCAGTCCAGGAGGCCCGGGGTGGACCCAGCGTCCGCCCCGGGCCTTCGTCGGTCCGGCGGGAGGGAGGGTCCGTCCGTTCCCGCCCGTCCGGCGGGGGGGATCGTCCCTCCGTTCCCGCCTGGTCGGGCCGCCGCCTCCGTCGCCGGTCCGCCGAGGGCCGGGCGACGGGCAGCCCGCGACTCCGTCGCCGCTCGACCGGGCCGCCGCCGGTCCCACCGGGGCTCCTCCGGCCCGTCCTGACGGCGTTTCCCGCCCGACCCTTGAAGCCCCGCAGCCCGGATTTTACCTTACCAGGCTCAGATCTGACCTACAAAGAGGACACCATGTACGCCGTCTTCCGCACCGGGGGCAAGCAGTTCAGGGCGGAGCCGGGGGCTACCCTCCGGGTTCCCACGCTCGACGCCGAGCCCGGCGACAGCGTCACGTTCGACGACGTCCTGGTCGCGTCCAACGGCGACTCGGTCTCCGTCGGCACGCCGGTCGTCTCCGGTGCATCCGTCAAGGCGGAGGTCATCGGCCACGGCCGCGACAAGAAGATCATCGTCTTCAAGCGCAAGCGCCGGAAAGGCTACCGCAAGAAGCAGGGTCACCGGCAGGGCTTCACCGAGATCCGCGTGGACTCGGTCGCTCTCTGATCGCCGCTCGAGGAGAGGACCATGGCTCATAAGAAGGGAGTCGGCTCGAGCCGCAACGGCCGCGACTCCAATCCCCAGTATCTCGGCGTCAAGACGTACGGCGGCGAGGCCATCCGGGCCGGCGGGATCATCGTCCGTCAGCGCGGTACGCCCATCCGTCCCGGCCGCAATGTCGGCCGCGGCGGCGACGACACGCTGTTCGCCCTCGTCGATGGTGAGGTGAAGTTCGAGCGCCGCCACGGGCGGAAGATCGTGTCCGTCTACCCGGCCGCATCGTAAGCTTCGATCACTGCTGAAGATCCGCCCCCCGCACCCGCGGGGGCGGATCTTTCCGCATCCAGGAGCCGTACCTCATGGACATGAGTACGGAGTCCAATCCCCCTCGCTCCCCCCGGGGCGAGGTGCGTCCATCCCGCGGAGCGACCCTGTTGGTCTGGGGCGCCCTGCTCCTCGGAGTGACCGCCTTCGGACGTCCCACGCTGCTTCCCCGTAGCGAGGCGCCGAAGGTCGAACGTCCCGAGCTCGTCGCCTTCGAGCCCTGGGATCAGCTTCCTCCCGAGCTCGAAGCCCAGGTCACGGAGTGGACGGATCGTCTCCTGGCCACGGACCCGATCACGCTCAACCGCTTCCTGTCACGCCAGGGCGCGTACGCCGGCATGATCCGCGCGCGTCTGCGCGAGCGCGGCATGCCCGAAGACCTGCTGTATCTGGCGATGGTGGAATCGGGGCTTCGTCCGCGTGTGATGTCGCCGGATTCCGCGCTCGGGATCTGGCAGCTGCGCGAAGCCACGGCTCGTGAGTTCGGCCTGCGCGTCGACGAGTGGGTGGACGAGCGTCGCGATCCGGTGCGCGCCACCAACGCCGCGCTCGACTACCTGCAGCACCTGCACGATCGCTTCGGCTCCTGGCCGCTGGCCGCCGCCGCGTACAACGCGGGGCCCACGCGCGTGGCGCGTCTGCTGCGACGTCATGGGCCCGAGGCCGACGCGCGCATCTATTGGGAGGTGGTGCAGCACCTGCCGCGTGAGACGCGGGAGTACGTGCCGCGCATCCTGGCGGCGCGGACGCTGGCGCAGCGGGCGCCGGAGCTGGGGCTGCAGGTGGACTACCATGCCCCCTACGCGTTCGACCGCGTGCTGGTCCCGGCCGGCACCTCGCTCTGGCGTGTGTCGCAGCGCATCGGTGTGGAGTATCCGGTGCTGCGCGACCTGAACCCGCACTTCCTGAAGGGCGTCACCCCGCCCGGTAGCGCCTATCCCGTGCGGGTGCCCGCCGGTCGTGGATCCGAGGTCGTGGCTACGCTCACCTCCGCCCGCCGCCCGGGCACGACCTGATCCCTCTCCGACCCGATCGGGTTGGCGGGGTGGGCGGTCGGGGCGTCCCGGCCCGGATCACCTACCGGACGAAGTGGTCGACGTGCGCGTCGTCCTGCCGAGGTGTCGCCAGGCTCACACCGATGAGCACCGGGATGTGGACGAACAGGCCGAGCAGGCCCTCGTGCAGATCCCAGGGCCGGTTGCCGTTGAAGTAGAAGAACAACGCCGTGGCCGATCCCGACAGCAACCCCGCCAACACGCCCGGCGTGGTGGCGCGGCGCCAGTAGAGCGCCGCGACGACCGGCGGGGCGAACTGACAGATGATGCCGTACGCGGTGAGCAGCAACACCACCAGCGACTGGTTGCCCGAGATCGCGAAGGCATAGGCCACCAGCGCCACCAGCACCACGCCCACCTTGATCCAGAGCTGACGGGTCTCTTCGCCCAGCCGGGGCGCGAACGGATGGACGCCGTCCTCGACCGCGACGGACGCGGCCGCGTGCAGCAGCGCGTCCCCCGTGGACATGGAGGCCGACAGCGCACCCGCGCAGAAGAGTCCCACGACCAGCGGGGACAGGTTGGACTCCAGGATCAGATAGGGCAGGATGAAGTCCGCGCGCGGCGGTGAGCCCGGATAGAGCACCCCCGCGAAGCCGATCAGGAAGACCGGGATCAGGAAGAGCTGGAAGGTGGGGAAGAGCACGGCCGTGCGGCGGATGGTACGATCGTCCTTGGCCGTGAACGCCTTCATGAAGAGGTGGGGCCACATCATGAGGCCGACGGCGCTGACGAGGATCGCGCTGGAGAACCCGCCCCAGCTCCACGGCGCCCCGCTGGCCGTCAGCCCGGGGAGCGCGAGCAGGTCGGGACGGGCGGTCTCGATCTGCGCGAACATCTCGGCCACCCCGCCATACATGTGGATCGGCAGGTAGAGCCCCAACGTCCAGGCGATCGACAGCATGAAGATGCCCTGGAACGTGTTGGTCCACCCCACCGCCGCCACGCCGCCCAGCAGCACGTACAGCACCACCACGCCGTAGGACAGCGCCGCACCCAACCAGATGGGGACGTGCCCTTCGGTGACGGCCTGGATGACGATGGCCGCACCGGACATCTGGAGCGTCACGTACGGGATGAAGGCCAGCACGGCCAGCACGGCCAGCGTGGCCGAGAGCCCGCGTGAGGGGAAGCGGCCGGCGAGCAACTGTGCCTGGGTGACGAAGCCCCGCCGGCGCCCGACGTCCGCGACCCGGGGACCCAACCAGTACCACCAGCCCATCCCCAGGACGCCGTAGGCCAGGATGTAGTAGGCCGCCGCACCCTGCGAATAGGCCCATCCCGGCCCGCCCAGGAACGCGAACGCGGAGAAGACGCTGGCGCCGGTCACGAAGTACATGACCAACAGACCGAACGAGCGGTCTCCCGCCACGTAGCCCTGCACGCTGTGGCTGGCCCGACGGCCGGCCTTCAGCCCGATCCCGAGCGTCACGCCCAGGTAGATGACCAGGATGGTCGTGACGACGACCCAGCGCTCCACGCTAGCCGTCCCGCTCGCGCCGTTGCTGGTCCGCGTCCAGCCAGAGCAGGACCACGAACGCGCCCACGATCCAGGCGGCGTACCACGCGAAGTTGAACGGGATGCCGAACACGTGGGGGCGCACGCGATTGGCGATCAGCGCACCCGGCCAGGTGGTGGCCAGCGCCATCAGCACCAGGTAGACGATCGTGACCTTGACCCTCACGATCCCTTGAACTCCGGCCGGCGCTTCTCGATGAAGGCGCGTACCCCTTCGCGACCGTCGTCGCTCGCGAACGCGGTGAGGAAGAGCTCCTTCTCCAGAGCCAGGCCTTCGGTCAACGGCATCTGGGACGCGGCGCCCACCGCGCGCTTGGCCAGGGCCAGCGCGACCGGGCTCCAGCGCGCCATGCGCCCGGCCAGCTCGCGGGCCCGCTCCAGGTGCTGGCCTTCGTCGACGAGGATCTCCACCAGTCCGATGCGGTGCGCTTCCTCCGCGTCGATCGGGTCGCCCGTGAGCGCGATGCGCATCGCCTGGCCCGGGCCCACGAGGCGCGCCAGGCGCTGCGTGCCGCCCGCGCCCGGGATCAGGCCCAGCCGGATCTCGGCCTGGGCGAACGAGGCGGTGCGGTCCGCCACGCGCACGTCGCAGGCGAGCGCCAGCTCGGAGCCCCCGCCCAGGCAGTAGCCGTGCACGGCGGCGATGATGGGCTTGGGGAACTCCGCGACCGCGTCGTACACGCGGCGCAGCTCGTACATGCGGCGTTGCTCCACCGGCTCCCGCGCCGCGAACTCGGCGACATCGGCTCCGGCCACGAAGGCCTTGTCGCCCGCGCCGTGGAGGATGGCCACCTTCACGCGGTCGTCGTCCGCCAACGTGTCCACTGCGGCCATGATGCGCTGGCGCACGTCCTCGTTCAGCGCGTTGAGCTTGTCGGGTCGGTTGATCCGGATCCAGGCGAGCGGCGGCTCGACCGTGACCACGACGCTCGGTTCGTCGCTCATCGCGCTCCGTCCTTCCAGTCGTAGAAGCCCTGGCCGGACTTCTTGCCCAGCCGCCCTTCCTCCACCATGCGGCGCAGCAGCGCCGGGGGGCGGAAGTGCTCCGCACCGAGCGCACCGTGCAGGTACTCCGCGATGCCCAGACGCACGTCGAGCCCGACCAGGTCGGTGAGCTTCAGCGGGCCCATGGGGTGGCGGTAGCCGAGCTCCATGGCCTTGTCGATGTCGGCGGCGCTGGCCACGCCTTCCTCCACCATGCGCATCGCCTCCAGGCCCAGGATCACACCCAGGCGCGAGGAGGCGAAGCCGGGCGAATCCTTGACCACGATGGGCTCCTTGCCGAGCGCGCGCGCGAACGCCACCCCGGCCTCCGTGGTCGCGGGCGTGGTGCGGGGGCCGTGCACGACCTCCACCAGCGCCATGATGTGCACGGGATTGAAGAAGTGCAGCCCGAGGAAGCGACCCGGATCGGGAACGCCGTCGGCCAGCTCCGCGATCGACAGGGAGGACGTGTTGGTGGCCAGCAGCACGCCGGCCGGTGCCGCGGCGACCGCCTCCGCGAAGAGCGCCCGCTTGAGGTCCGCACGCTCGGGGATGGCCTCGATGACGAGGTCGGCGTCCGCGACGGCGTCCGCGACGCGCTGCGAGCCCGACAGGCGGCCGAGCGTGGCGTCGCGCGCGTCCGCGGCCACCTTCCCCAGCGCGACGCCCTTGTCCAGGTTCGCGCGTACGCGCGCCAGACCCGTGTCGACCGCCTCGGCGGTCACGTCGTTCAGCACCACCGTGAAGCCGGACTGCGCGGCCACCTGGGCGATGCCGTGGCCCATCGTGCCGGCTCCGAGCACGGCCACGCGCTCGATGTTCATGCGCCCTCCACGACGGTGGCAATGCCCTGGCCCACGCCGATGCACATGCTCGCGAGGCCGCTGCCGCTGCCGCGCCGCTTCATCTCGTGCACGAGCGTCACCAGGATGCGCGCGCCGGAGCAGCCGACCGGATGCCCCAGGGCGATGGCGCCGCCGTTCACGTTCACGCGCGCCGGATCCAGCTCGAGCTCCGCCATGCAGGGCAGCGCCTGCGCGGCGAACGCCTCGTTCAGCTCCACGAGGTCCACGTCCGGTGCGGCCAGACCCGCGCGCGTCAGGGCGGTGCGACTGGCCGGGACCGGCCCCATCCCCATGCGATGCGGCTCCAGGCCGGCCGTGCCCGTGGAGACCACCCGGGCCAGCGGGGAGAGCCCCAGGGCCCGGGCCCGCTCGGCCTCCATGACCAGGAGGGCCGCTGCCCCGTCGTTCAGCCCGGACGAGTTGCCGGCCGTGACCGTCCCTCCGGTCTTGAAGACCGGACGCAGGCGGGCGAGCGCCTCGGCCGTGGTGTCCGGCCGCGGGTGCTCGTCGGTGTCCACCACCACGGGGTCCCCCTTGCGCTGGGGGATGCTCACGGGCGCGATCTCGTCCACGAAGCGGCCCGCGTCGAGCGCGGCTCCGGCCCGCCGCTGGCTCTCCAACGCGAAGGCGTCCTGCGCTTCCCGCGTGACGCCGAATTCGTCCGCCACCACCTCGGCGGTCTCGCCGAGCCCGATGGTCCACTGTGCGGGGAGCGCCGGATTGGTGAAGCGCCACCCCAGGACGGTGTCCGCCACCTCGGGCGCGCCCCGCGGCCAGCCCGTGTCCGGCTTGAGGGTCACCCACGGCGCCCGGCTCATGCTCTCCACACCGCCCGCGATGAACACCTCGCCCTCGCCGGCGCGGATCTGGTGGAAGGCCTGGTGGACCGCCTGCATGCCGGATCCGCAGAGGCGGTTGACCGTCACGCCGGGCACCGTGACCGGCAGCCCGGCCCGCAGGAGGGCCATGCGCGCCACGTTGCGGTTGTCCTCGCCCGCCTGGTTGGTGCAGCCGAAGATCACGTCGTCGAGGAGGGCGGGGTCGAGGCCGGTCCGCGCGAGAAGGGCGGTCAGCGTGACGGCCGCCAGGTCATCCGGGCGGACCGGCGCGAGCGCGCCTCCATGGCGGCCGATGGGCGTGCGAAGGGCGTCGACGATCCAGACGTCTCGGGGCATGAAGCCGTGTGCTGTGGGTGAGGGGCTTGGCCCGGGGACGGGCGAGCCCTAGGCTACCCGCGCCCGGGGGCCGGAGCAAGGTGGCGCCGTCCCCTCCTGTTCGCGGGGCGGCGCATGGGGTGTGGCCGCTCCCTCCCACGGACGAACCCGTGCGTTTCCTGCCCGACCTCTTCGCGGCCAACCGTGCCTGGTCCGCCAGCCGCACGGACGCCGATCCCGACTTCTTCACCCGTCTCTCCCGGCAGCAGGCGCCGCGCTATCTGTGGATCGGCTGCTCGGACAGCCGCGTGCCGGCCAACCAGATCGTGGGGCTGGATCCGGGCGAGGTGTTCGTGCACCGCAACGTGGCCAACCTGGTCCCGAGCGGAGACGTGAACCTGGAAGCCGCGGTCCAGTACGCCATCGAGACGCTCCAGGTGCGGGACGTCATCGTGTGCGGCCACTACGGGTGCGGCGGGGTGGAGGCGGCGCTGCGGGAACGCCCGCTGCACGGGCCGATCGATCGCTGGCTGGAGCCGCTCCGGGCCGTGCGGGCCCGACACCGGGCCGAGCTCGAGGCGCTGCCGGAGGACGGGACGCGCTGGCGACGCCTGTGCGAGCTCAACGTGCTCGCGCAGGTCGAGGCGCTGGCGGCCACGCCCTGGGTGGAGCAGGCGTGGGCCCAGGGCCGGATGCTCCACCTGCACGGGTGGATCTACGACGTGCGGGATGGCCTGCTGCACGACCTGCACGCCAGCCGGGCCGGCAGCGCGGACCCGCCGGGGTAGGGGGGGCGCCCGCGTCCGCCCGGCCACCGTGAAGGCGGGGAGACCCGGCCGCCTGCCAAGGCGCTGCCGCCGCCGCGAACGCCTCGGGGGCCACCGCGCGTACGGGCGCGGGCCCCACGGCGTGGAACCGCGGAGCCGACCCGTCGTATGAACCAGAAGCCGACCCTCGGCTCCCGGCCGTTGCGCCTACACCGCGCGAACGCCCCCGAAGCCCGCGGGTCGGCGTTGCTCCTCTCGACGACGGAGGGTCCCGTGCAGAGAAGCCTGTCCCTCGCTCTCCTGCTTCTCCTGGCCTCCGGGGTCGGCCTGACCGCACAGCAGGCCGCGGAAGGCCCCGCGCCGCTGATCGGCACCATCGTGGACGGGCAGACCGGCACGCCCCTGCTCGGCGCCTGGATCGGACCGCGGGGCGAGGACTGGGGGACCTACACCCGGGAGGACGGTCGCTTCCATCTGCCGGACGTGCGCCAGGGACCGGCGCTCTACGACGTCGAGATGCTCGGATACGCACGGCGGGTCGTGGAGATCGCGCCGGGCGCGCCGGTGCGGATCGACATGGATCCCGACCCGCTGGTGCTCGAAGGCCTCACCGTGGTGGCAGACCGCTTCAAGCGGAGACGCAACGCCTATGCGTACTCGGTGAACACGATCGAGCGGGACGAGCTGCTGTTCTCGGGTGCGGCCGACCTGCTCGACTTCATCCGCGGCCGCGCCGGCGTCTTCACCACACCCTGCCCGGCCGGGGGTGCGTTCCGCTTCGCGTCGTTCGATTGTGCCGTGGTGCGCGGCCGTCCCACCGAGATCACCGTGTGCCTGGACGAAGCCCCGCTGCTCGGCGGAGCGGATCAACTGCGCATGATCCCGCCGCAGGAGCTCCACATGGTGGAGGTCTATCGCCGGGGTGCCCACATCCGCGTGTACACGGAGCAGTTCATGGCCCGCGCAGCGCGGCGCCGGCTCACGGTGCCACCCCTGGGCTTCGGGTTCTGCTGATCGGTCCGTTCCGCAGGGAATGCGACGGGGGCCGGCACATCCGTGCCGGCCCCCGTTCTGCATCCTGCTGGGGTGTGTTCGCGGTCGTGCTGCACGCCGCGGACGGCGCTCAGCCGTCCACCGCCACCCAGACGCTCTTGGTCTGCGTGTACTTCTCCAGCGCGGACTGATAGCCCAGATCGCGACCGAAGCCGCTGGACTTGTAGCCCCCGAAGGGCGAGGCCGAGTCGTACTGGTTGTAGGTGTTGACCCACACGGTGCCCGCCTGGAGCTCACGGGCCACGCGGTGGGCTTTACCCACGTCCCGGGTCCACACGCCGGCCGCGAGGCCGTAGATGGTCTCGTTGCCGATGCGCACGGCGTCCTCGACGTCCTCGAAGCGCAGGATGGACGCCACGGGGCCGAAGATCTCCTCGCGCGCGATGGTCATCCCGGGATCGACGTCCGCGAACGCGGTCGCGGTCACGAAGTTGCCCCGGCCGTCGACCGTGGCGCGCTCTCCGCCGCACACCAGACGCGCGCCTTCCCGCTTGCCGGCCTCCACGTACCCCAGCACGCGCTCGAGCTGCCGCTCGCTGACGATCGCGCCCACCCGGGTCTTGGAGTCCATCGGATCGCCGATGGTCATCGAGGCGGCGCGGGCGGCGAAGGCCTCGACGAAGTCGTCGTAGACCGACGCTTGCACGAGGATGCGGGAGCCGGCGGCGCAGACCTCGCCCTTGCCGTAGTAGATGCCGGTGGAGGCGCCGCGCACGGCCGCTTTCAGATCCGCGTCCGCGAAGACGATGTTGGGGCTCTTCCCGCCGAGCTCGAGCGACACCTTCTTGAGCGTGTCCGCCGCCGAGCGCATCACGATCCGCCCCACTTCGGTGGAGCCGGTGAAGGCGATGGCGTCCACGTCCGGGTGCGCGACCAGCGCCGCTCCGGCCGTCTCGCCGTCTCCGGCCAAAACGTTCAGCACGCCGGGAGGGAAGCCCGCCTCGTGGGCCAGCTCGCCCAGGCGCAGCGCCGTGAGCGGCGTCTCCTCGGCCGGCTTCAGCACCACGGTGTTCCCGCAGGCCAGGGCCGGGGCCACCTTCCACGCCGCGAGCGACAGCGGGAAGTTCCACGGCACGATGATGCCCACCACGCCGACGGGCTCGCGTAGCGTGTAGTTGAGGAACGGCCCCGCCACAGGGATGGTGGCCCCCTGCACCTTGTCCGCGAGTCCCGCGAAGTAGCGGAAGTTCTCGACGATGCTGGGCAGGTCCACCTTCAACGACTCGAACAGCGGCTTTCCGTTGTCGGCCGTCTCCAGGCGCGCCAGCTCCTGCGCGTTTGCCTCGATGAGGTCCGACAGACGCCACAGCAGACGGCTGCGCTCGTGAGGATTCAGCGCCGCCCAGGGTCCGAGCGCCGACCGCGCGGACTGCACCGCGCGGTCGACGTCGGCGGCACCCGCGAACTGGATCTCGGCGATGACCTCGTGCGTGGCCGGATTCACGTCCGCGACGGCGGAACCGTCGGTGGCGTCCGACCATTCCCCGCCGATCCAGAGCTGCGTGCGCACACCCTCCATGTTCAGCGGCCCTGGAACTGCGGCGTGCGCTTCTGGACGTAGGCGTTGAGGCCTTCGCGCGCGTCCTCGCTCTGGAAGAGCTGCTGCTGCAGCTCGCGCTCGAGGGCCAGGGCCAGCTCGAAGGGCACCTCGGCGCCGGTCTGGACGGAGCGCTTGATGTTGCCCACCGCCTTCGAGGCCTTGTTGGGCGGCGTGAACTGCTTCGCGTACTCCATGATCTTCTCCATGAAGTCCGCGTGGCTCTCCGTCTCCCAGACCTGGTTGACGAGGCCCAGCTGCTCGGCCTTCTCGAAGTCGAAGGTCTCGCCCGTGGCCATGAGCTCGATGGCGCGCGACTTCCCGACGATGCGCACGAGCCGCTGGGTGCCACCCGTGCCGGGCAGCACGCCCAGCGTCACCTCGGGCAGGCCGCACTTGCCGGCGCCCTTGCGCGCGATGCGGAGGTCCGCCGCCATGGCGATCTCCAGTCCGCCGCCCACGGTGTGCCCGTTCAGCGCGGCGATGGTGAGCTTGGGCGTGTGCTCGAGGCGGTTGAGCGTCTCGTTCGCGTGCAGGCAGAAGCAGTACTTGAAGCCCGACGTGACCTCGGACAGCATCTGGATGTTGGCGCCGGCGCTGAAGAACTTCTCGCCCTTGCCGGTGATCACGATCACCTGGACCGAGTCGTCGAAGCGCGCACGCACGATGGCCTCGTCCAGCTGGCGCATCATCTCGTGCGTGTAGGTGTTGGCCGGCGGGTCGTCCAGCGTCAGCAGGGCGACCCCGTCCTTGGCTTCGTAATGGACCAGCGTCTTGTCGCTCATTCCCTCAGTCCTGTTGGTGCCGAGCGTCGGCGTGGAAGAAAGCTGCGCTTGATACCCCACCGCGTTCCGGCGTCGGGACCTCGTCGGGGCCCAGGAAGCCCTGGAGGAACAGCGTGAGCAGCTGCTCCGCCAGCGTGGCGCCGTCGGGATCGCGGTCGGGGCGATACCAGGTGTAGATCCAGTTGAGCTGGCCGAACAACGCGAAGGTCGCGAGACGGATCGCCTCGGGCCCCCGCTCGGGCGCCAGGGCCTGCAGGCACTCGCCCACGAGCGCCACGTAGCGGCGCTTGAGCGCGCGGACCGGAGCGCTCGATGCCGCCGGCAGCGCGTCCGCTTCGTGGGAGAGCACCTTCATCTGCGCCATGTTGTCGACGAAGAAGCGGACGTGGTTGGAGACCACCCGCGCCAGCCGGTCCCG
The DNA here is from genome assembly GCA_041390125.1 of Gemmatimonadota bacterium. Lineage (NCBI taxonomy): Bacteria > Pseudomonadati > Gemmatimonadota > Gemmatimonadota bacterium. The sequence continues at coordinate 29,231 of JAWKQN010000009.1, forward strand.
CGGGGGCAGCGGCGCCTCCAGGTCCTCCTCCAGTCGGGCCAGCAACGTCTCGAAGGCGTGCGTCTGGATGAGGAGGAGCAGCTCCTCCTTGCTCCGGAAGTAGTAGTAGAGCCCGGAGAGGCTGACGCCCGTGGCGGCGGAGACGTCGCGCATGGAGGCCTGGTGGAACCCTTTCCCGGCGAACACCTCCGCCGAGCGGTGGAGGATGTGGGCCAGCTTGTCGTCGTAGCGGGTGCGGGCGTCCACGCGGCTCCGGCAGGGTTTCGGACGATCGTCCGAACGAACGTGGCCGATCCCGGGGCGGCGGTCAAGCGAAATGCCCGACGCGGGCGGCGGGGGGCGCCGGGGAGGCCCCGGGGCCGGCGGCGCGCTATCTTGCCACGCATGTCGATCCACGGGAGACCCCGTGCGGCCCGGTGCCGTTGGATCCTGCTGCCGCTCCTGGCGGCGGCCCTCCTGGCGTCGGGGTGCGCCGACGCGACCGCCCCGGGCCTGGATGGGGAGGGTCTGGCGGCATTCCCGCTCCCGATCCCGACCCTTCCCACGGTGGCGGCCGAGCTGGGCGAGGCGCCCGACCTGGCCCGGGCCCGAGCCCTCTGGGCGGACTCCTGGGGGGCCGGCGCGGCCGACCCCGAGGGGCTCCGGGCCGAGGCGCGGCGGATCGTGGCGGATCGGGCGGCCGCCGGGCGCGACGCGCTCCAGCTGACGGCGGACCGCGCCCAGCTCCGCTCCGCCACCGCGGAGCTTCGCGGGCTCCTGGGGGACGCGTCGGCGCTCGAGGACCACCTGTCGGCGGTCGACGCCCGTGTGGGGGCGTCCGAGCAGGTGGAGGGGGTCCAGGCCCTGGAGCGCGTCCTGGAGGCCTCGGACCGGCTCCTGAGCGTGCCGCTCCCCGCGCTGACGGAGGGGCTCCTGACGTGCCCGGCCGCGGCCCCGAGAAGAAACGCCGGCCCTGGTGCGTATCCGGAGATATGGCAGACGCGGGCCCTGCATCTCCAGACCGGAGCGCGGCAGGCGCTCGCCGAGGGTGACCTCCAGGTGGCGGTCCGCAGGGCCTGGTACGGGTGCCGGCTGCTCAGCCGTCCGCCCGGGCCGGGCTCCGGGCCCCGGTAGAAGACTTCCATGACACGCTCCACGGCGTTCCCGCTTCTCCTCCTGATGGCGGGCGCAGTCGCCGCACCCGCTCTCCAGGCCCAGGCCGTCGTCCGCGTTCCCGTGACCGGTACGGTCGAGCTGGGGCTGGCGCCGTTCATCGAACGCGCCGTCCACGAGGCCGAGGCCGCCGGCGCCCGGGCCGTCGTGCTGGACATCGACACCCCGGGCGGCCGCGTGGACGCGGCCGAGCGCATCGCCGATGCCGTGCGCGACACCGAGGTGCCCGTCTACGCGTTCGTCAATCGCCGTGCCTTCTCGGCCGGCGCCCTGATCGCGCTGGCGACCGACCGCGTCTACATGCTGCCGGGCTCCGTCATCGGGGCGGCGACGCCCGTCGGTGGCACGGGCGAGAAGGCTCCCGAGAAGATCGTCTCGGCCATGCGTAGCGAGATGCGCGCGCTGGCGGAGGAGCACGGGCTGGACCCGCGCGTGGCCGAGGCCATGGTGGACGAGGAGATCGAGATCGAGGGCGTGATCGAGCGCGGCAAGCTGCTCACGCTCACGACGGCCGAGGCGGAGGCCCTGGGCTACGCGGAGCAGGTGGAGAGCTGGGACGCCCTGGTCGTCGCGGTCGGGGGCTCGGCCACGACCCCGGTCCAGGACGTCCAGACCAATTGGGCGGAGAAGCTGGTGCGCGTGCTGACGCACCCCGCCGTCGCTCCCTTCCTGCTGTCCATCGGGTTCCTGGGCCTCCTGGTCGAGATCAAGACGCCCGGTCTGGGGCTCGGGGGGGCGGCGGGTTTCCTGGCGCTTTCGCTGTTCTTCGGCTCGCACCTCATCCTGGGGCTGGCCGGCTGGGAGGACATGCTGGTGTTCGGGCTGGGCGTGGTGCTGCTCGCCGTCGAAGCGTTCGTCCTGCCCGGCTTCGGGATCTTCGGGGTGCTGGGCATCGGTGGGGTGGCCGCCGGGCTCTACATGAGCATGCTGGGCTCCTTCCCCACCACGGCGGACCTCGCGCAGGCCACCGGCGTGCTGGGCGCCTCGGTCATCATGATGGTCGTGACGGGGTGGGCGCTCCTGCGCCGTATCCCGACGAGCGGTCGCCTGGCCCGGCGCGGCATCCTGCTCGAGACGGAGACCGACCGCTCGCTCGGCTACATCTCGGCGGCCGTGCGCGCCGACCTGATCGGACGCGAGGGCGTGGCCGACACCGATCTGCGCCCCACCGGCGCCGGTCTGTTCGGGGACGAGCGCATCGACGTGGTTTCGGAGACGGGATGGATCCCCCGGGGCGGACGCATCCGCGTCGTCCAGTCCCAGGGCTACAGACACGTGGTACGCGGGATCACGGAGTAACGATGGGCGACGAGCTGTTCTTCGCATCGACGATCCTCGCCGCCGTGGCGGCGGTCGTCCTGGTGGCGATCCTGTTCTGGGCCATCCCGGTGAAGCTGTGGCTGGAGGCCATCTTCTCCGGCGTGCGCGTCGGGATCGGCCAGTTGGTGGGGATGCGGCTCCGGCGGGTGAACCCCGCCGCGGTGGTGCGCCCGCTCATCTCGGCCACCAAGGCCGGGCTGCCGCTCAACTCGCACGAGCTCGAGGCGCATTACCTCGCGGGGGGCGACGTCGAGCGCGTGGTGCGGGCGCTGATCAGCGCCGACAAGGCCAACATCGACCTGTCCTTCCAGCAGGCCGCGGCCATCGACCTCGCGGGCCGTGACGTCTTCGAGGCCGTGCAGGTGTCCGTGAACCCCAAGGTGATTACCACGCCGCGCGTGGCCGCCATGGCCAAGGACGGCATCCAGCTCATCGCCATCGCGCGCGTCACGGTGCGCGCCAACATCAACCGCCTCGTCGGCGGTGCAGGGGAGGAGACCATCGTCGCCCGCGTGGGCGAGGGCATCGTGTCGAACATCGGCTCTGCCGAGTCCCACAAGGCCGTGCTCGAGAACCCGGACAACATCTCCAAGACCGTGCTGGCCAAGGGCCTCGATTCCGGCACGGCGTTCGAGATCCTCTCCATCGACATCGCCGACGTGGACGTGGGCAAGAACATCGGCGCCGAGCTGCAGACGGATCAGGCCGAGGCGGACAAGCGCATCGCGCAGGCCAAGGCCGAGGAGCGTCACGCCATGGCGCTGGCGCAGGAGCAGGAGATGCGCGCCAAGGTGCAGGAGATGCGTGCGGAGCTGGTGGCCGCCGAGTCCAAGGTGCCGCTGGCGATCGCCGAGGCCTTCCGGAGCGGCAACCTCGGCGTCATGGACTACGTGCGCTACCGGAACGTCCAGGCCGACACCGAGATGCGCGCGGCCATCGCGGGTGGGGACTCCAACGACGGGCCGGCGTCGCCGGTCGGTTGATGCCCGCCGAGGATCTGATCCCACTCGTCTTCTTCGCGATCGCCTGGATCATGGCGGTCGTGGGGAACCAGAAGAAGCGGCGCCAGCGACGTCAGGGCGGCGCGCGTCCCGGCGCGGAGGAGCCCGAGGCGCGGCCGCGGCCGCAGGCGCGCACCCGGGTGGAGCCAAGGCCGCCGGTGCGTCCGGGCGAGCGCGAGGACGGGCCCCCCGCGCCCCGTCGCGCCCGCGACCTCATCCCCAAGGACCTGTGGGAGGAGATCGAGGCGCTGGCGCAGGGAAGGGCGCGACCCGCGCCCGAGACGCCGCCCGAGACGGTGCGCCTGCCTCCACCGCCGCCGGTGGCCGTGCCGGAGTCCGCCCGCCCGCGAAAACTCCCGGTCCCCAAGTCCCCGCGGCCGCGCTCGCTGCCCGTGCCCACGTCGCCGTCGGGCGGGCGCAGCATCGACGCGCTACCGGAGGCGATCTCCCTGGAGCCGCTGGATCCGCGACCGCTCCCGACGCGCGGCGGCGTCGCGACCGGCCTCCCCGAGGTCGCTCGTCCCCTGCCCGAGGTCGAGAGCATCCCCACGCTCGGGCGTCGGCGCCCGCGGCGGGACGCCCCGGCGTTGCATCGCGAGCTGGGGCTCCACGATCCGGACGCGGCCCGCAAGGCCATGATCCTGCGCGAGGTGCTGGGGCCCCCGCTCGGGCTGCGGGACACGGGCGTCGGGCCGCCGGGCGCCAACGCGGACGGTGGTGGCGAGGGCGGAGCGCGCTAGCCGCTCTCCCCCGCGCGGCGTCCGAAGCCGGCGGTCCGCCGGACCTCGCCGCCCTTGGTGACCAGCAGGCCCTCGACGCCCGGCAGGCGCGCCAGCAGGGCCAGGCCCTCCACCGGACCCAGCACGAGCACCGCGGTCGACAGCGCGTCCGCATCCTGGGCGGTGGGCGCGATGACGCTCGCGCTGCTCACCGCGGCCGGGGAGCGGCCGGTGCGCGGATCCAGGATGTGGTGGGCCGAGCGGTCGCCCGTGAACGCCTGCAGGTAGTCCCCCGAGGTGGCCACGGCGCCCTCCCCGAGCGCGATGCGGTCCACGGCAGCCCTGCCGGACCCATCGGCCACGGCCACCTGCCACGGCTCGGTCCGCAGGCGAGCGCCGCCGCCGGCCATGTCGCCTCCGGCGTCCACCAGCACGCGCTCCGCCCCGGCCTCGACGAGCCGCGCCACCGTCCGATCCACGACGTAGCCCTTGGCGATCCCGTCCAGCGTCACGGCCATGCCTGGCCGCAGGAGCGACACGCGCTCCGGTGTGACCTCGAGCGCGCGGTGATCGACGCGGGCGCAGGCGTCCGCCACCTCGTCATGCGTCGGCGCCCGGCCCGCGCCGTAGCAGCGTTGATGGAGGCGTAGCAGTGGGAGGACCGTGGGATCGAAGGCGCCGTCCGTCTCCGCCGACCAGCGGCGCGCGGACTCGAGCACGCGCACGAGCGCCTGCGGCGGGTCCACCAGGACGCCGGTCCGGTTGAGGCGGGCCAGCGCGGACGTGGGTCGGTGCCGGCTCAGCGCGTCCTCCAGCGCGTCGATGCCGGCGAACGCGCCGGTCAGGACGGTGCGGGCCTCGTCCGGGTCCGGGTGGATGAGCGTGAGTGTGACCAGGGTGCCGAGCGCGGGCCGCGTCTCGCGGACCCGGTGCAGACGGGCGCGGCGCAGCACGCTGCCGCCCATGCCCAGCGTCAGGCCGACGGCGGCGGTGATGCGGAGCGCGTCGCGTCGGGACGGAGGCCGCCGCTCAACCGACATGCGCGCCCTCCCGCGTACGCCGGAGCTGGACGAGGCGCGGACGTACCGTCTCCATGTCGTGCCGGCAGACGCCGGTGCGCTCGCGCAGCTGGATCTCGCAGACGTTGCAGCGGACGCATTCCTTGAAGTCGACGCGCTCGGCTGCAATGGCGCCGGTGGGGCAGCGCTGCTCGCAGACCTTGCAGACGGTGCACTGCTCGACACGTGGGATGCGGAAGAGCGTGAGCACGGAGCCCACGGCCAGCGCGGCACCGAGCGGACAGGCGTAACGGCAGTAGAAGCGCGGGATCACGGCCGAGGCGAGCACGAACGCGGCGGCGATCGCGATCAGCGTCAGGGACGTGGTGCCGAAGAACACCGTGCCGAACGGCTCGAAGTACGGATAGAGGCTGCGGTGGCTGCCGCTCAGCGCCGATCCCACGATGAGCGCCAGCACGCCGTACTTGATCCAGAGCGCGCGTCGGTGCAGCGCCGGAGAAAGGGAGCGGCGGAAGCGCTGGGGCACGATCCGGTCCAGCAGGTCCTGCAGCGCCCCGAAGGGGCAGAGATAGCCGCAGAAGACGCGGCCCCAGAGCACGGTCGTCGCCAGAGTGAAGCCCACGAGCAGCAGCAGCGGGAGGTCGTTCAGGAAGACGCCGGGTCCCACCCAGATGGCGCTGGTCACGTGCGAGACCGACAGGAACCCTCCGTCGATCACTCCCAGCCAGATCAGGGTGAACGTCAGCGCCGCGCCGCGCAGAACGCGCCGCTTCGTGAGGAGCGCCGCGCTGGCCAGCATGAGCGCCAGGAGCATACCCGCCACGCGGCGCGCGGGCGTGCGGGCGAGCGCGCGCTCGAGGAGCGTCTCGTCCTCCCGGGCGACGAGCACCCGCTCGGGCGCGTCCTGCGGCGCCTCGATGCCGGGGGTCGGGGCGGCCGGGGCGGTAGGCGCGTCCCCGACCGTGGGCGCGGGCTCCCCGCTCGGCGGCCGTGCGGACGGGGAGTCGGACGTCGCGTCTCTTCCGGCGAGGGCGGGCGGCGCACCCCGGGCGACGCCGGCTGGAGCGGAGTCGGGCTCGGCTCGCGGTGCGCTCGTCGCACGGCCCGTCGTTGACGGGGGCGCGGCCGCGCTCACGGGGTCGCCCGATCCGGGCTCCGCGGGCGCGCCGGTCGCGACCCTCGGAGGCGTTCCGGCCGGTTCTGTCGACGCCGGCGTGCGGTCCGCCCCCTCCGAGGCTGAACCCAGACGCGCCGCCTGCGTGCGCACATCCGCGGTGAAGACGCGACCGGTCGGCTCCGGTCGGTACGCGAGGGTGAACGCCCGGTCGGCGTCGACCGCAGGCGGAAGCAGCATCATCCCGGTCGTGATCAGCTCGTCCGCCATGAGGCCGCCGCTGGCCAGCCCGAACGGACGGACGTCCGACTCGGGCACGGGGATCGTGTCCCCGTCCTGGACCACGGCCCACCCGGTGCGTGCGAACAACCGGACCTGCGTGCCGTCCAGCCCGTAGAGGAGGGCGCGACTGCCGGGTGCGGCGTCCAGGCCCCGACGGACCATCGCCATGGCACGCGGGCCGACCAGGATCTCGCCGAAGGCGTCGTTCTCCAGGAAGGCGATGTCCACTTCCGCCGTCGCGTTCCCCGCGCCCGTGAGCGCCATGCGTTCCACCAGGCCCCGGCGGCGCAGCTCCAGCCACGAGAGGGTCTCGAAGTCGTCCGTGGCTTCGTCGTCCGCCGCGGTCCCGGTGGCCAGGTACGCCTCCGCGACGCGCCGGGCGGCGTCGCGCACGCCCCGCGCCAGGGCCTGGGCGCTGATGGTGGCGCGCGAGACACCGTCCACGTCCTCGCCCACCAGGAATGCGTCTCCGATGGGCTTCCCGGCGAACTGCTCCTGGAGGCCCGGCTCGCGCAGGAAGTCCCCCATGCTGCTGCGGATGGATTCCCAGTAGTCCGTGATGCGCACGCCGGTGATGCGGCCGTCAAGGTCCATCCCCACAACGGTCTCGATGGGACCGCTGTAGCCCATCCGCTCGGGCGGCACGTCCGGCGTGTGGAAGACGTAGCCCACGACGTGCTCGAGCCCGTCCGGGCCCGTGGCCCAGCCGCGGTAGACCGGCGGATCGCCGGAGGCCTCTTCGTCGAAGCGCTCGGCCGTGGGGAGGACGGCGGCCTTCAAGCGGGGAGGGACGTACCCCTGCGCGCTCAGGAGGGAGGGACCGGCGAGCGCGAGCGCGAGCCCCAGGGCTCCGAGCCAGCGACGCGACACCCGACCTCCGTGGACCGTCCGGGCGCGGGCGGACGCCGGACGCGTCCGCGGGCCGCGCGCCCGGTCAGGCGGCAGGATAGGGGAGGGGGGGTCGGAGCGGCAATCGGGGTCCGTGCCGGACACACGACCGCCCGCGGCCCGCTCGGGACCGCGGGCGGTGTGCCCCAGTCAGGATCGGACGGGCCTACATGGCGCCGCTGGCCATCTTGCGCAGCACGGTCTGCAGGATCCCGCCGTTCTGGTAGTACTCGACGTCCACGTCGGAGTCGAGACGGACCCGGGCGTCGAACGTCTTCACCGATCCGTCCTCCGCGCGCGCCTCGACCTGCACCGTGCCCTTCGGGCGCAGACCGGACGCGATGCCGCGGATCGCGAAGGTCTCACGACCGGTCAGGCCGAGCGACTCCGGGTTCTGGCCGCCGACGAACTCCAGCGGCAGCACGCCCATCCCCACGAGATTGCTGCGGTGGATGCGCTCGAAGGACTCGGCGATCACCGCCCGCACGCCCAGCAGGAACGTCCCCTTGGCCGCCCAGTCGCGCGAGCTCCCGGTGCCGTACTCCTTGCCGGCCAAGACCACCAACGGCGTGCCCGCCTCCACGTAGCGCATCGCCGCGTCGTAGATGGACAGTTCCTCGCCGGTTGGGAAGTGGATCGTGTATCCGCCTTCCTTGCCGCCCAGCAGCAGGTTCTTGATGCGCACGTTCGCGAACGTGCCGCGCATCATGACCTCGTGGTTGCCGCGGCGCGCGCCGTAGGTGTTGAAGTCCACCGGCTGCACGCCCTTGGCCTGCAGGTAGCGACCGGCCGGCCCATCCTTGGCGATGGAGCCCGCGGGCGAGATGTGGTCCGTCGTCACCGACGTGCCCAGCAGCGCCAGCACGCGCGCGCCGTCGATATCGGAGAGGTCGGGCACGTCCAGCGACATGCCCTCGAAGAAGGGCGGGTTCTGGATGTACGTCGAATCCTGGTCCCACTCGTAGAGGTTGGCGTCTCCTTCCGGCAGGGGCAGCGCGCGCCAGTGCTCGTCTCCCTGGAAGACCTCGCCGTAGCGGTCGCGGTACATCTCGGGCTTGAGCGCGGCCGCGATCGTCTCGCGGATCTCCATGGGAGACGGCCACAGGTCCGCCAGGAAGACGGGGGCGCCGTCCCGGTCGTGGCCGAGCGGCTCGTTGTAGAGGTCCAGATCCGCCCGTCCGGCCAGCGCGTACGCCACGACCAGCATGGGCGACGCCAGGTAGTTGGCGCGGACGTGCGGGTGGATGCGCGCCTCGAAGTTGCGGTTGCCGGACAGGACGGCCGAGACGACCAGCCGGTTCTCCTTGACCGCGTTCTCGATGGCCTCGGGCAGCGGGCCCGAGTTGCCGATGCAGGTCGTGCAGCCGTAGCCGACCACCTGGAACTTGAGCTGCTCCAGATAGGGCAGGAGGCCCGCGGCGGTGAGGTAGTCGGTCACCACCTGGGAGCCGGGCGCCAGGCTGGTCTTCACCCAGGGCTTGACCTGTAGACCGCGCTCCACGGCGCGCTTGGCCACGAGACCCGCGCCCACCATCACCGAGGGATTGGACGTGTTGGTGCAACTCGTGATCGCCGCGATCACCACGCTGCCGTCACCGACCGGCATGGTCTCGCCGTCCATCGTGATCTCCACCTCGCGCCGGGTCTCGGTGGCCACGGCGGTGCCGCCACCCCCGCCCAGCGATGCGCCCTGCGGTAGCAGGGTGGGGAGGTCGCGCTGGAAGGTGGCCTTCATGTCCGACAGGCGGACGCGATCCTGGGGGCGCTTGGGCCCGGCCAGGCTGGGCTCGATGGTGCCGAGGTCGAGCTCGAGCTTCGACGTGTACTCGGGGTCGGGCGTCTCGTCGGTGCGGAACAGCCCCACCTCCTTGGAGACCCGCTCGACCCGGTCGACGAGCGCTTCGTCCCGACCCGTGGCACGCAGGTAGCGGAGCGTCTCCGCATCCACCGGGAAGAAGCCGATGGTGGCGCCGTACTCGGGCGACATGTTGCCGATGGTGGCGCGGTCGGCCAGCGGCAGGTTGGTCAGCCCCTTCCCGTAGAACTCGACGAAGCGGCCCACCACGCCGTGCTTGCGCAGCAGCTCGGTGACGCGCAGCACGAGGTCGGTGGCGGTGGCGCCTTCGGGAAGCGCGCCCGTGAGCTTCACGCCCACCACTTCGGGGAGCAGCATGTAGTAGGGCTGACCGAGCAGCACGGCCTCGGCCTCGATGCCGCCTACGCCCCACCCGACCACCCCGAGCCCGTTGATCATGGTGGTGTGCGAGTCGGTGCCGACGCAGGTGTCCGGGTAGGCCACGGACTCGCCGCGCTCCGTGCGGCGATGCACGACGGACGCCAGGTACTCCAGGTTGACCTGGTGCACGATCCCGGTGCCGGGCGGCACGACGCGGAAGTCCTCGAACGCGGTCTGGGCCCAGCGCAGGAGCTGGTAGCGCTCCCCGTTGCGCTCGTACTCCCGCTCGACGTTCAGCCGGTAGGCGTCCTCCCGACCGAAGTAGTCCACCTGGACCGAATGGTCGATGACCAGGTCGGCCGGCACGACCGGGTTGATCCGGGCGGCCTCACCCCCCATGCGGGCGAGCCCGTCGCGCATGGCCGCGAGGTCCACGACGGCCGGGACGCCGGTGAAGTCCTGCAGCACCACCCGGGTGGGCATGAACGGGAAGTCCGCCCCGGACGTGGTCGGGCTCCAGCCCGCCACGGCCCGGACATCCTCCTCCGACACGTATCCATGACCCTGATGGCGGAGCACGCACTCCAGCAGGACGCGGATGGAGAAGGGCAGCCGGTCGAACTGGACCAGGCCGTGCTTCTCCAGGGCCTGGGGCCGATAGACCGTGGTGGGGCCCTCGGCGAGGTCGATTCGGGAGCGGGCGCCGAAGGCATCCGGGGTGGGTTGGGCCACGTCGTGTCTCCTGGGCGGCGCGCCGGGCCGGACGGCGCGCGGTTCCTGCGATGGAGAGGGATCCGGCCCATGGGGCCCTCCAACCTATCGAATCGGCCGGTCCCGGTACAACGCCGGCAGGTTGAGACGGGCAGCCGCTCCGGGTTAGGTTAACAGGCTGTTTCGGGGCGTCGCTTCGAGGCCGGGGTGGCGGAATTGGCAGACGCGGCAGACTCAAAATCTGTTGTCCTCACGGGCGTGCGGGTTCGAGTCCCGCCCTCGGCACTGACCCTCGGAGCGGCACCGGCACCCGGACCCCACGGCGGGGTTCTGGGAGCCGCGAGGGATCTCTACGCGAACGTGGACCAGCGAGGGGGACGCACATGACGGACGACGCCCGGAACAGCCTGACCATCCGGGACAACCGCACGGGCCGGGAGTACGAGGTCGACATCCAGGAGGGAGACGTCATCCGCGCCCTCGATCTGCGACAGATCAAGGTCAAGGACGACGACTTCGGGATGATGACGTACGATCCCGGCTTCACCAACACCGCGTCCACCCGCAGCACCATCACCTACATCGACGGCGACCAGGGGATCCTGCGCTACCGCGGATATCCCATCGAGCAGCTCGCCGAGCAGGCCACGCACCTCGAGGTGTCCTACCTGCTCCTCAAGGGCGAGCTGCCGACCCAGGCCCAGCTCGACGAGTTCGTCCACGACGTGACGTTCCACACGTACGTGCACGAGAACATCCTGGAGCTGATGGGTGGCTTCCGGTACGACGCCCACGTGATGGGGATGATGATCTCCGCCGTGGCGGCGCTCTCCACGTTCTATCCCGATGCCAAGGACATCTTCGACCCGACCACGCGCTGGGTCCAGATCGTGCGCATCATCGCCAAGATGCCCACGTTGGCCGCGTTCACGTATCGGCACCATCGGGGGCTGCCGTACGTCTACCCGGAGAACGAGCTGTCCTACACGGCCAACTTCCTGAACATGCTGTTCCGGATCGGCGTGCGGGACTACAAGCCCAACCCGGTGCTCGAGCGCGCGCTGGACATCCTGTTCATCCTGCACGCGGACCACGAGCAGAACTGCTCCACCAGCACCATGCGCGTCATCGGCAGCGCGCACGCCGATCCGTTCTCCTCCATGGCCGGCGCCATGGCCGCCCTCTACGGTCCGCTGCACGGCGGCGCCAACGAGGCCGTGCTGCGGATGCTCACGCGCATCGGATCGGTGGACAACGTGCCCTCCTTCATCGAAGGCGTGAAGAACCGCGAGGAGCGCCTGATGGGCTTCGGGCACCGGGTCTACAAGTCGTACGACCCGCGCGCCAAGATCATCAAGCGCACGGCCGACGAGGTCTTCGCGGTCACCGGGAGGAACCCGCTCCTGGACATCGCGCTGGAGCTGGAGCGCATCGCGCTGAACGACGACTTCTTCGTCGAGCGCAACCTGTATCCCAACGTGGACTTCTACTCCGGGCTCATCTATCAGGCGATGGGCTTCCCGGTGGAGCTGTTCCCGGTGCTCTTCGCCATCCCGCGCGCCGTGGGGTGGTTGGCCCAGTGGGAGGAGCTGCTGCTGGATTCGGAGCAGCGCATCGCACGTCCGCGCCAGGTCTACCTGGGCGAGGGCGAGCGCGACTTCGTGCCCATCGAGAAGCGCTGAGCCGTTCGGCCGGCGCAGGAACCGAAGGGGGCGGCCCACCGGGTCGCCCCCTTCGCGCATCGGAGGAGCTCGACATGATCGACCCCATCGACCTGCGGGTGGACGGCATCGAGGGCGCCATCGGCGTGTGGGTCCTGGAAGGACCGGAGCCCGCCCTCATCGACCCCGGGCCCTCCACGTGCCTGGGCCGGCTGGAGGAGGGGCTGGCCGAGCGTGGTCTGACGCTGTCGGACCTGGCCCGTGTGTACCTCACGCACATCCACCTGGACCACGCCGGCGTGACAGGGCACCTGGTGCGCCGGGTGCCCGGCCTGGAGGTCGTGGTGCACGAGGAGGGAGCGCCCCACCTGGTCGATCCGGACCGCCTCGTCGCCAGCACCCGGCGCACGTTCGGTGCCTCCCACGATCGGTTGTGGGGGGAGGTGCTCCCCGTGCCGGTGGAGCGGATCCGAGCCTGGGCCCCCGGAGGGCCCTCGGTCGGAGCGCTGCGGGCCGTCCCCTCGCCCGGGCACATCGCGCATCACCTGGCCTGGCTCGACGAGGAAACGGGGACGTTGTACAGCGGGGACGCGCTGGGCATCCTCCTGGCGCCCGGTGCGCCGGTCCATCCACCCACGCCGCCCCCGAGCCTGGACGCCGCGGCCTGGCAGCGGACGCTGGGCGCGCTCGCCGCATTGGGCGCCGAGCGGGCGGCCGCGGCCCACTTCGGGGTCCACGCCGATCCGGCCGGCCGGGCTCGGGAGCTTGCCGCGGTGCTCGACGCGCTGCTGGGGCGTGTCCAGCACGCCCTGCGCACGGGAGACGCCGAGGCGGGGGCCCGCTACGAGCGCGAGGTCCGCGACCGTCTGGCGCCGTTCACCGGACGGGAGCGCGTGGAGCGCTACTTCGACGCCTTCCGGGCGGAGACGGACTGGAACGGCGTGGTGCTGCACCTCCAGCGGCTGGCCCGGGCCCGCGCGGAGGGCGCGTCATGAGTTGCCGTCGTGACCTGGGGCGCTCCCGGATTGCGCGTAGAGCGGGAGGACTTGCCTGCGGACGCGGAGCCGGAGGACTTGCCTGCGGACGCGCGCAGGGCCAAGCTCGACCGGGGTCGCCAGCCGAAGGACCGTGACAAGAGATACCGCCATCACCGAGTGGGTACGCCGCCTCGGCGCGGGGGACGGGCAGGCGCTCGAGGCCGTGATCCCCCTGCTGTACGACGAGCTGCGGGCCTTGGCCGGGCATCAGCTCCGCCAGGAGCGACCCGACCACACGCTGTCCGCCACGGGGCTCGTGCACGAGGCGTGGCTCCGTCTGTCCCGCCAGCGACGGATCGCAGCCGAGGACCGCGCCCAGTTCCTCTCCATCGCCGGGGCCACCATGCGCCGCGTCCTGGTGGATTGGGCGCGGACCAAGAAGCGCGCGAAGCGCGGCGGCGGCCAGGCCGACCTCCCGCTCTCCGCGGTCGAGGAGTTCCTGACGGTCGAGGAGGCCGAGGAGCTGCTGGCGCTCGACGACGCGCTGGCCCGTCTGGAGGTCGTGAACGAACGAGGCGCCCGCGTGGTGGAGCATCGCTTCTTCGCGGGGCTCTCCCAGGAGGAGACGGCCGAGGCCCTCGGGATCTCCCCCAAGACCGTCCAGCGCGCCTGGGTGGCCGCTCGGGCCTGGCTGCGGAAGGAGGTCCAGCAGGACCTGGCGCTGGATCCCCCGCTGACCGCTCCCTGAGGCGGCCGTCGCGATCTTGATGGCACGTGCCGCAGGCGGATGCGGGCGTGCACCATTCGTCGAGCGGAGGCGAGGTGGACGCTGAGCGCTGGCAGAGGGCGGAGCGGCTCTTCGAGGAAGCGCTCCAGCTCGCCGACGCCGAGCGGAGCGCCTTCCTCCGTCACGCCTGCGGAGACGACGCCGCGCTGCACGACGAGCTCGTGCAGATGCTCTCGGCGGAGGCCGCGGGCGCGCTGGCCATCGAGCGGAGGCTGGACGCGCACCGGGGTGCCACGGCTCCACTTCCGGGCGGCGGCAGGATCGGCCCCTACCGGATCGTCGACCTCCTGGGCCGCGGAGGCATGGGGGTGGTGTGGCGGGCGGTGCAGGAGGAGCCGGTGGAGCGCGAAGTGGCGCTCAAGATCCTGGCCGCGGACGTGGACGGCGGAGAGCTCCTACGCCGCTTCGAGATGGAGCGGCAGTTGCTGGCGCGGCTGGACCATCCGCACATCGCGCGACTCTACGACGCCGGCGCCACGGTCGAGGGACGGCCCTACTTCGTCATGGAGCGCGTGCGCGGTGCGCCCATCACGCGCTACTGCGACGAGCATCGACTGGGGGTACGCGAACGCATCGAGCTGTTCCTCCAGGTCTGCGACGCGGTCCAACACGCCCATCAGCGCGGCATCCTGCATCGCGACCTGAAGCCGTCCAACCTGTTGGTGGCCACGGGGGACGGGAAGCCCCGACCGAAGGTGATCGACTTCGGGATCGCCAAGGGTCTGGAGGCCGCGGTCGATCCGCTGGACGAGCTCACCCGGACCGGGCGCGCACCGGGGACCCCGGTCTACATGAGCCCTGAGCATGCCGATCCCTCGCTGGGCGGCGTGGACATCCGCTCCGATGTCTACTCGCTCGGGGTCGTGCTCTACCGGCTCCTGGTGGGCGCGCTGCCGCACGAGCCGGAGGCGGATTCCGGGGAGGCGCCGTCGCGCTCCACCCGCGACCGCAGCGTCCCGCGGCCGAGCGCACGCCTGGCCGCGCTAGGAGGGACCCAGTTGACGGTTGCGCGTGACCGGGCCACGACGCTGCCCGAGCTGCGGCGGCGTCTGCGCGGAGAGCTGGACTGGGTGCTCCTGCGCGCCCTCGAAACCGACCGCGAGCGTCGATATCCGACGGTCGAGCGGTTCGCCGCCGATCTACGCCGCTATCTGAGCGACCGCCCGGTGGAGGCGGGACCCCCCAGCCCCGTCTACCGGGTGCGCACGTTCGTGCGCCGACATCGGTGGGGCGTCGCCTCCGCCTGCGCGATCGTCCTCGCTCTGGGGACGGGGAGTGCGCTGGCGTTCGCGGGCGAGCGGACGGCCCGCCGCGCCGAGGCGGAGGCACGCGCCGAGGCGGAGGAGGCGCTGCGGATCCGAGACTTCCTCATCGACGTGTTCTCCGTCAACGATCCCGGCGAGGCGCGCGGTCGCACCGTCACCGCCCGCGAGCTGCTGGCGCGGGGTGCGGAACGCATCCGCTTCGATCTGGAGGGGCGGCCCGGCCTGCAAGCCGACCTCATGGGAGCCCTGGGGGGCGCCTATGCCGCGCTGGGCTTGTTGGAGCCCGCCGATTCCCTCCTGCAGGGTGCCCTGGAACGCAGGGCGCTCGATCCGGCGCGCGACGCGGTGGATCAGGCGGCCAGCCTGCGCGACATGGGCCTGCTCCGACAGCGCCAGGGGCGGTGGGAGGACGCGTTCGCGCTGCTCGCCGCGGCCGAGCACACGCTGGACAGTGCGGACGTGACCGACCCTTCCGCCCGGGCTCCGCTGCAGGCGGCGCTCGGGACCGTGCAGACCCTGCGGGGTGAGCTGGACGACGCGCAGCGGCGGACCGAGGCGGCCCTGTCCCTGTGGCGCCAGATGCCCGAACCCGACGCGCGCGGCGTGGTCCAGGCGATCCGGTGGCTGGGCGTCATCCAGAACCACCGCGATGATCCGCAGGCGAGCCTCGCGTTCCTGCGGGACGCCGTGGCAGAGGCTGCGCGCACGTTCGGACCCGAGCACCCGTTCACGTTGGACACGCAGGAGAGCCTGGCCCTCTCCTTGTCGAACGCGGGAGAGCCGGACTCCGCCCTCGCGTTGCATCGCCGCGTATTGGCGGGTCGCTCCCGCGTCTTCTCGCCCGACCATCCCACGCTGGCCTACAGCTACCACAACCTGGGGCGCGAGCTATCGGGACTGGGCCGCTACGAGGAAGCGATCCCGCTCCTGCGTCGCAGCGTGGAGCTGCGGGAGCAGGCGTTGGGCCCGGACGACCCCACGGTCGGCTTCGCCCTGGAGACCCTCGGGATCGCGACCGCCATGAACGGCGACCTCGCGGGCACCGAGCCCCTCTTCCTGCGTGCGCTTTCCATCTACGAAACGCGTCTGGGGCCCGCGCATCCGGAGACGCTCGAGGCGCTCCTGAACGTCGCGGAGCTGGAGTGGTACCTCGATCGCCCGGAGGACGCCTGGCGCCGCTTCGCGGAAGCGGTCGAACGTGGCACCGATCAGATCGCGCGCGTCGAGGGTCCGCCCTTCCGGGCCTGGGCCGGGGAGCGCCGCTACGAGGACGCGCTCGGGCGCGTCCGTGCCATCGCCGCCGCACGCTGACGCGCGCCGGTCGCCCCGGCGGGGACGACGCGGCGGTTCGTGTTCGCAGCGCGCCGTACGCGCACGATCGTGCGGGCGCTCCGCCGGCGGCAGCGGGCGCCAGCCCCGCGCTCGCTGCGCAGTCCCGACGCTGGGTCACGGGCACGTCGCGTGCTTCGAGGGACCTCCCGCGCACGACCGCTTCATCCCACCGGTGCGCCACCCGACCAATGCGTGGGCCGCGGGCCGTCGGAGCCGCTCCGGGACCTGTGGGTCGGTGCAAACTCCACCACTGCGGAGGTACCATGAAAGCTGTCGTATTCCACGACGTCGGCGACATCCGTCTCGAGGACGTGGCCGAGCCCACGATCCAGGAGCCCACGGACGCCGTCGTGCGTCTCACCATGAGCGCGATCTGCGGCACGGATCTGCACATGATCCGCGGCACCATGACGGGCATGAAGGAAGGGACCATCCTCGGTCACGAAGGCGTGGGTGTCGTCGAAGCGCTGGGCAGCGACGTCCGCAACCTGAGCGTGGGGGATCGCGTGGTGATCCCGAGCACCATCGCCTGCGGCTCGTGTTCCTACTGCCGCGCCGGCTACCACGCCCAGTGCGACAACGCCAACCCGAACGGAGCCTTGGCCGGTACGGCCTTCTTCGGCGGTCCCGGCTCGACCGGACCGTTCGATGGCCTGCAGGCCGAGAAGGCGCGGATCCCCTTCGCCAACGTCGGCCTGGTCAAGCTTCCCGACGAGGTGATCGACGAGCAGGCCATCCTGATCTCCGACATCTTCCCGACCGGCTACATGGGGGCGGAAATGGCCGAGATCCAGGAGGGCGACACGGTGGCGGTCTTCGGCTGCGGTCCGGTCGGGCTGTTCGCCATCCTGAGCGCGCAGCTCCTGGGGGCGGGCCGGGTGCTGGCCGTCGATCGCATACCCTCGCGACTGGACAAGGCCCGTGAGCTCGGCGCGGAGACGATCGACTTCTCGAGCGAGGACCCGGTCGAGACGTTGCGACGGCTGACCGGAGGGATCGGGCCCGATCGGGTCATCGACGCCGTGGGGGTGGACGCGGAGACCGCGGAGGAGGGCCCGGCCGCGCCCGACGACGACGGAGCGCGGGCGCGCTTCCAGAAGGAGGTGGAGGAGGTGGCGCCGGAGCAGAACCCCGATGGCGCCCTGTGGCGACCGGGTTCGGGGCCGTCCCAGGTACTGCGCTGGGCCGTCGAGGCGGTGGCCAAGGCGGGAACCGTCTCGATCATCGGGGTCTACCCGCCCACGATGCAGCACTTCCCGATCGGGCAGGCGATGATGAAGAACCTCACCCTCAAGATGGGGAACTGCAATCATCGGCGGTACATCCCGGACCTCGTCCGTCTGGTGGCCAGCGGAGAGGTGGATCCGACCGTGATCCTCACGCACGACGAGCCCCTGGGCTCGGCCATCGAGGCGTTCGAGCACTTCGATCAGCGGGAGCGGGGTTGGATCAAGGTGGAGCTGGAGACCGCCTAGCGCTCCACTCCGCGGGGTCGGGGCGGCGTTCCCTCGACGTTCCGGGGACGTCGCTCCGGCCGACCTCGCGGCCGTTCCCTCCTTGCGTGGCCGCGCATCCCGGAGATCGCGGCCTTCCTGCACATCGATCCGGCGGAGCGGGGAACGGGGCGGAGGACCCGCTCGGCCGTGGCTCCACCCGTCAGCCGAAGCTCTTCACGTCCGGGGGGCTGGAGCGCAACGCGCTCAGGAAGCGGGTGGGAGCCGGGCCGGAGGCGGACGGTGCGGCGCCCCAGTACTCCAGGGTGGGCGGCCCTTCCTCGGGGAGATCCGCCCGGGCGCCTTCACTCCGCAGGCTCCGCACCTCGTACGCCACCACGTTGGTGTTGGCGCCATCCTTCCGCAATCGACCGCGCACCAGGATGAACGGCTCCATGCGGACCACCATGCGGTCGCGTTCGTAGATGTCCGGTTGCACGATCACGTTGATGGGTCCGGTCTCGTCCTCCATCAGGATGAACGTGAAGCCGTTCGCGGTCTGGGGGCGCTGACGCGCCACCACCACGCCCGCCACCGTCACCGTGGCGTGCTGGCGCACCGTGTCGAAGCGGTCGGCGAGCATCCGGTCGGCCGGCAGCGCATCCCGGACGAACAGCAGGGGATGCTGCGCGGTCGAGAAGCGCAGCATGCGATACTCCGCCAGCAGCCGGTCGCGGTCGTCCACCTGCGCGAACCGGTGGCGGGTGGCGGCATCGTCCAGGTCCAGGCCCAGCTGGGCATGGTTCTCCCGCTCCGTGGTGCGACGCGTGTCGCTCTCGGGGCCCAGCCACAGGCCCACCTGCCAGAGCAGCTCCCGCCGGGAGAGCCCGAGCGAGTCCATCCCGCCCACCCAGATGAGGTTCTCGATGGCGGGGCGCTTGAGGGCCGAGGGCGTGCGGCGCAGGAAGTCCACCAGGGAGCGGAACGCACCGCGCGCGTCCCGTTCCCGCACCACGGCCTCCGCGATATCGGCGCCCCAGCCGCGCACGAAGCCCAGGCCCACGCGCAGGTCCTGCTCCTCGGCCGTGCAGGCCACCGCGCTGCGATTCAGGTCGGGCAGGTGGATGCGGATACCGTTGCGACGCGCGTCGCGCACGAGCGCGTCCAGCGAGTAGAAGCCCATCGGTTGGTTGTTGAACAGCGCCACGTAGTATTCGGTCGCGTAGTAGTGGCGCAGCCAGGCGGATTGGTACGCGAGCAGGCCGAACGCGGCGGCGTGTGACTTCGGGAACCCGAACTCGGAGAACGCCACCACCTGCTGGAAGACCGCGCGCGAGATCTCTTCTCCCACGCCCCTGCGGGCGGCGCCTTCGCGGAAGGCTTCCCAGTAGCTGCGCATGGCGTCGCGCGAGCGCTTGCGGCTCATGGCCCGGCGCAGCCCCTCCGCCTGTCCGTCCGTGAAGCCGGCCAGCGCCCGACAGACGAGCAGCACCTGGTCCTGGAAGATGATGACACCCAGCGTGTCGTGGAGCGCCTCCTCCAGGAGGGGATGATCGTAGGGGATCTTGAAGTCGGGATTCTCGCGCAGTTGCTCACGGCGTCGGACGTACGGGTTGACCGCGCCGGCCACGATGGGGCCCGGACGTACGATCGCCACCTGGATGGACAGCTCCTCCAGCGTGCGCGGCTGCGAGCGCCGCAGCATCTGGATCTGCGCACGGCTCTCCACCTGGAACATCCCGACCGTGTCTCCCGCGCAGATCCGGTCGTAGACGACCGGATCCGCGAAGTCGATGCGGGAGAGGTCGGGCGCCCGACCGTGGCGCTCCGCGATGAGGTCCATGGACTCCTCGACCAGGGACAACATGCCGAGCGCGAGGAAGTCGATCTTGATGAAGCGGGCGTCGTCGCAGGAGTCCTTGTCCCACTGGCAGAGGACGCGGCCCTCCCAGGCGGCGGGCTCCAGGGGGACGATCTCCACCAGCGGGCGGCTGGAGATGATCATGCCTCCCACGTGCTGGGAGACGTGGCGGGGAAGCCCTTTGACCTGACGGGCCAGCTCCGCCAGGTGCTTCCACAGCGGGGAGTCCTTGCGGTCCTTGAGCTCGGGGATGCGCTCGAACTCCTCCTCGAGCGCGGTGTGGCGCTCCGCCACCTTGGCCACCTTCTCGATGTCGCCGAGCGGCAGGTCGAGCGCCTTGCCCACGTCCCGCACCGCCGAGCGCAGCCGATAGGTGGGAAACGTGCACACGAGCCCGGCATGCTCGTTCCCGTACTTCGCGTAGACCGCCAGGATCAGCTCCTCGCGGATGTCGCGCGCGAAGTCGAGGTCGATGTCGGGCACCGAGCTCATGGCTTCGTTGAGGAAACGGCCCAGGAAGAGGTCGTTGGCGACCGGATCGATGTGGCTGAGGCCGATCAGGTAGCAGATGATGGAGGAGACCGACGAGCCCCGTCCGCGGCCCGGCGGGAGATTGGAGGTGGCGCGGGGCGCGGCGCCGCGCACGCGCGCCGCCACCTCCCGGCCCAGGTTGAGGATGTCGCGGTAGACGAGGAAGAAGCCGCTCAGCCCGTGCCGCTCCACGAGCGCCAGCTCCTGTTCCAGGCGCCGGGTGGCCTCCTCCCGGAGCCGGGAGCCGGGTGGGTACTTCTCGTCCAGCATGGCGGCCGTGACCTGGTGCAGCACCCAGGCGGCGCTGCCGTGCTCGCTGCCCTCGAAATCCGGGAAGCTGTACCCCAGGTCCTGGGTCAGATCGAACGCGGCGCAGCGTTCGGCGATGCGCAGCGTGGAGGCCAACGCGTCCGGGCGTCCGCGGAACCGCCAGGCCATCTCGTCGGGAGCGGCGAGCGCGTAGTTGCGGTTGGGACGGCGCACCGCGTGCGCGCCGTCCAGCGTGGTGCGATGGCGCACGGCCACCAGCACGTCCTGCAGGCGGGCCCGGTCGGGGTGGTGGTAGTGCACGTTTCCCGTGGCCACCACCGGCAGGCCCATCCGGTCCGCGAGCCGGGCCAGCGCCCGGTTGCGCGGCGCCTCTCCCCGGGCCTGGTTGACCTGCAGCTCCACGAAGAAGCGGTCCGGCCCCAGCGCGTCGCGCAGGCGGCGGGCCACGGCCTCCCCGTCCGCGACGGAGCGCTCGAGCGCCCGGGCCAGGGGGCCGTTGCGGCAGCCGCTGAGCACGATCAGCCCCTCGTTGCGCGCCAGGAGCGATTCGAGCGGCAGCCAGGGGTCGCGGCGGTGGTGGGCGCGCGCTTCGCTGATGAGCCGGCAGAGGGTGGCGTAGCCGGTGGGCGTCTCCGCCAGGAGCGTCAGGTGGGGCCGGAAGACGCTGGCGGTGCCCACGCCCGGATCGTCGGGGTCGGGCGGGGCGTCGGGATCCCAGCGCTCCAGCAGGGGCGGGGGAGGCCCCTCGGGGTCGGCCAGGGTGATCTCGCAGCCCGTGATGGGCTGGAGCCCCTCGGCGCGCGCGACCTGTGCGAACTCCATGGAGCCGTAGAGCCCGTCATGGTCGGTCAGCGCCAGGGCCGGGTAGCCGAGCTCCCGGGCGCGCAGGACCAGCTCCTCCGGATGGGAGGCGCCGTCCAGGAAGGAGAAGGCCGAATGGCAATGGAGCTCGATGTAGGGCGGGGTGTGTCGCATGGAGCCGGATCCGCCGGAAGGCATGGACCCGAACATAAACCGAAACCAGGGACACCGCCACCGCCCGTGCCGCTCCCCCCGGCGCGTGGATGCCGGCCGACCTGCCCCGGAACGCAGACCGGCCGCGCCCCCCGGTGGGAGGCGCGGCCGGTCGGAGCGCGCAGACGCGCCGGCTACACGAGGTCGATCGTGTAGGCGATCCGCCAGTTGCTCATGTTCTCGGGGTCGTCCGTGCCCTCGTCCATCGGATGGTACCGGCCGGCCCAGTTGGCCGGAGGGCCCGCGAACGTCCGCGAGTAGTGATCCAGGAAGTCGCTGGAGCTGAGCTTGTCCAGCTCCTCACCCACGAGCTCGAAGGTCATCCCGGACTGGATGTCGCCCTCCCACAGCACGCGGTCGAGCTTGACGAAGTTCCAGCCGGGCTTCGAGGACAGGGGATAGTATCCTTCCTCCGGGAACCGAATCTCCTCCGAGAAGCCACCGCGATCGCTGCTCGAGACCTTCGCGGAGAACCGGAACTGCCCCTCGTCGCCGGTATCGAGGCTGTCGAGCAGCTTGATCCAGTTGAGCGTGATTCGAACCCGCTGGCCTTCCGCCATATCCGATTCCTCTCCATTACGGCTGGGACGCACACCTGAAGGCGGGCAGCTTAGGCCCGCGGGGGCCGGTTTGTCCAGTGTCCGGGGAGCCGTTGCCGCCGGGGGGCAGCCCTGGTATTACGGAGCCCATGCGCCGCCTCCCTCTCCTTCCGCTCCTCCTGCTCGCCGCCTGTGCCCCGGAGGGCGATTCCGCGGGTCCCGGAGGGCTCGTCCTCGGCGCCCGGGTCCTCGACGGCACGGGAAGCCCCCCGGCCCTCCTCGACGTGCGCTGGGAGGGCGATCGGATCACGGAGCTGGGCGACCTGGAGCCCCGACGCGGGGAGGTCGTCGTCGACGGGGCCGGTCTCTTCCTGGCGCCGGGCTTCATCGACACCCACAGCCACCACGACCGCGGTCTGCCCGAAGAGCCCGAAGCACGAGGCGCCGTCAGCCAGGGCATCACCACCATCGTCGTGGGCCAGGACGGGGGCTCGCCGCATCCGCTCGGGCCCTGGCTCGACGCCCTGGAGCAGGCGCCGGTCGCGGTCAACGTCGCGGCCTATACCGGGCACAACACGCTGCGCGAGCGCGTGCTGGGCGACGACTGGCGCCGCGCGGCCACGCCGGACGAGGTGGAGGGCATGAGCGCGCTGCTCCGCGCCGACCTGGCGGCCGGCGCGCTCGGGCTGTCGACCGGGCTCGAGTACGATCCGGGCATCTACGCGCATCCGGACGAGGTGCTGGCGCTCGCGCGGATCACCGCCGAGGAGGGCGGACGCTACATCAGCCACCTGCGCAGCGAGGACCGCACACTGGACGCCGCGCTCGAGGAGCTGATCGAGATCGGGCGGCAGACGGGGATGCCGGTCCAGGTCTCGCACATGAAGCTGGCCATGAAGGGGCTGTGGGGTCAGGCCGGCCGGGTCCTGGAACGCCTCGAGCGCGCGCGGGCCGAAGGGATCGACGTCACGGCCGACGTCTACCCCTACACCTTCTGGCAGTCCACCATGACGGTCCTGCTCACGGAGCGGGACTTCACGGACCGGACGGCCTTCGCCTACGCGCTGGACGAGATGGTCCCGCCCGAAGGCATGATCGTGGCCCGCTACGCGCCCGACCCGTCGGTGGAGGGGGCCACGCTGGCGGAGGTGGCGGAGCGCTGGGGAACGGATCCGGTCGACGCGTACATGCGTCTCGTGGCCGGGCGCGAGGAGGCGAGGGCGGCCGGAAGGGACGCGTCGGAGAGCGTGCTGGCGACCAGCATGGATCCCGAAGACGTGGATGCCCTGTTGCGGTGGCCGCACTCCAACGTGTCGTCCGACGGTGCCCTGGCGGGTGCCCATCCGCGCGGCTGGGGCGCCTTCCCCCGTGTGCTGGCGGCCGTGCGCGAGCGCGACCTGATGTCGTGGGAGCAGGCCGTGCACCGCATGACCGGGCTCGCGGCCGCCCACATGGGCTTTCCCGACCGGGGCGTGCTTCGCCCGGGTGCGATCGCCGACCTGGTGCTGTTCGATCCGGAGACCGTCACCGACCGCGCCACGACGGCAGACCCGCACCGTCCCGCGGACGGCATCGTGCAGGTCTGGGTGGCCGGGCGTACGGTGTGGCAGGGCGGCGCAGCGACGGGGGAGCGTCCCGGCCGCGTGCTGCGGCGGCCGGCCCGGTGAGCGCCGCGCGTCCGGCTCCGCCCGCGGAGCGCTACGGCTCGCTCGACGTCCAGCACATCCTGACCACCATCCATCTGCTGGAGCAGCGCATCCGTGAGCGGTTCCCGGGCGCCGGCCTGGCCGACGTCTGTGGCACACTCGAGCGGTTGGGCACGAAGGCGCGCGACGCCCAGGAGTGGCTGCGGCGACCCAACTATGCACTGCGCACGCTGACCGGGGCGCTCATCGTGCTGATCGTGGCCGGGCTCCTCGTGACCGTATATGGCCTGTCCTTTCCCGAGGAACCCATCGCCTGGAACGAGTTCGTGCAGGCCCTGGAGGCGGGGATCAACGACGTGGTGCTGGTGGGACTCGGCATCTACTTCCTGACGTCGCTGGAGCGCCGCCTGAAGCGTCGGCGCGTGCTGCTGGCCATCCACGAGCTGCGCTCGCTGGCGCACATCGTGGACATGCACCAGCTCACCAAGGATCCTGCGCATGGCCGACGGATCGTCTCCGACACGGCGTCGTCCCCCACGCGCACGTTGCAGCCCGCGGACCTCGCACGGTATCTCGACTACTGCTCCGAGATGCTCTCGCTCACCGGCAAGGTCGCAGCCCTGTATATCCAGAGCCTGCAGGACGACGTCGTGCTCGCCGCCGTCAACGAGGTCGAGGCGCTCACGACCGGGCTCTCGGGGAAGATCTGGCAGAAGCTGGTCATCCTGGAGTCCTGGCGGCCCAGCCCGCCCGTGCCGCAGTAGGCGTCGTGGATCCCATCCTGTCCGTATTGACGTGGAGCAGCGGCGCCGCCGTGGTCGCCGGTCTGGCGGGCGTCGTGTTCGTCCAGCGCTCCGAAGCCGAGGCTCGTTGGCTGGGGTGGTCCAACGCGCTCGCCGCCGGCTTGATGTTCGGCGCGGCCTACGCGCTCCTGCTCGGCACCCTGGACGTCGCCGTGGGTCCGGCGCTGGCCGGCGCGTTCGTGGGGGTGGCCGTGGTCTACGCGACCCACCGCTGGACCGGCACGCAGGAGATGGACCTGAATCGCCAACGCGAAGCCGACCCCGTGTACGGCTACCGCGTCTTCATGGTCCAGTCGCTGCACTCCGCGTGGGAGGGCGTGGCCATCGGCGCTGCCGCCGCGCTCGATCTGCGGCTCGGTCTCCTGTTGATCGCCATCCTGGCCGTGCACAACATCGCCGAGGGGGTCCTGCTCCTCGCGGTGCTGCGCTCGCGCGGGCTTCCGCTGCGCATGGCCTCCACCCTGGCGGTCCTCTCCAACGGGGCGCAGGTCCTGCTGGCCGTGGTCACGCTGGCCGTGCTGGGCTCGGCGCCCGCCGCCCTGCCGTGGGTGTCCGGCTTCGCGGTCGGTGCGCTCGTCCACCTGGTGCTGGTCGAGCTGCTCCCCGAGGCCTACCGCGAAGCGGGTCCCACGAGCATCGCGCTGCTGACGAGCGCCGCGGTCGGTGTGGTCGTCGTGCTCCTGGAGCTGGGACCGTGAGCCCGGCCCTGATCGCCTGGGCCGAGGCGCATCCGGCCGTCACCGTCTTCCTGCTGGCCCTCGTGACCGCGCTGGCCACGGGCCTCGGTGCG
This sequence comes from Gemmatimonadota bacterium, assembly GCA_041390125.1. NCBI lineage: Bacteria > Pseudomonadati > Gemmatimonadota > Gemmatimonadota bacterium. The sequence continues at coordinate 54,522 of JAWKQN010000009.1, forward strand.
CTGCCCTTCCTCTTCCTGCGCACGATCTCGGCACAGGTGGTGGCCTACTCCAACGCCGTGGCCGCCGGGCTGATGCTCGGGGCCAGCTTCGGCCTCCTTGCCGAAGGCTCGGAGTACGGCGCCGTCCAGGCGGTCGCCGGCGCGAACCTGGGCGTGCTGTTCGTCCTCGTCTTCTCCCGCCTGCTCGAGGGCCACGACGTCGAGTTCGGGCGCGTTCAGGGGTTGGGTGCGCGCAAGATGCTGCTGATCGTGGCGGTGATGACCGTGCACTCGGTGTCGGAGGGCGTCGCGGTGGGCGCCTCCTTCGCCGGAGGCGCGGCCCTGGCCACGCTGATCACCATCGCCATCGCGGTGCACAACATCCCGGAGGGGTTGGCCATCTCCGCCGTGCTGCGGCCCCAGGGGCAGAGCGTGCTGGCCTGCGCCGGCTGGAGCGTCTTCTCGTCGTTGCCCCAGCCCCTGATGGCGGTCCCGGCCTTCCTCTTCGTGGAGGCCTTCCGTCCGGCCTTGCCGTACGCGATGGGCTTCGCCGGGGGAGCGATGGTGCTCATGGTCCTCTACGAGCTGTTGCCGGAGGCGTACGAGGACGGCCGCCGCGCCTCCATCGGCCTGGTGGTCTCCGTCACGCTCTTCGCGATGATCCTGTTCCAGCAGCTGTTGTAGTCGCGGGCGCCACCGCGGTCCGCGCTCCGCGACGCCCTCGGCGCGCCGTGGACCGGGCGGGATACCGCGAAGCGTGGGCTGGGGAAGGACCGGCGCTACTCCAGCAGAGCAGGGACGCCGTGGGGCTCCCCCGGCCGGACGTGCGCGTGCTTCTGGATGAGCCGGGCGCACGTGTTCCAGCGCAGCAGCGGATCGTCGTTTCCGGCGGGACGGAGCGCTTCGGCCCGCTCGTAATGGTCCATGGCCTGGCGGAGCCAGTCGTAGGCCACCGATCCACTGCCCGCGCTGTGGCGCCGCAGGTGGGACTTGCCTTTCCGCTCGCAGACCATGCCCGCGTAGTACTCGCGGTCGTATTCGCGCTCGAGCCGCCGCAGCAGGGTGCGGGCGTCGGCCAGGGTGGATCCGCCCTCGGTGCCGAACTGGTCGGTGATGGCCAGGATCAGCGTGATCAGCGCCTCCTGGTGGTCGGGCGCCGTGGCGAGGATGTCGCGGCAGATGCTCTCCGCGAGGAACGGCTCGTTGAGGAGCCGGTACCGGACGGCCTTCTTGAGGGCAGCACCGATCCCTTCGGGGGACAGCGTCTTCAGCTCGAACACGGGGACCTCCTCGGAGTGGCTACCTCTTCTTTCCCGTCAGCACGCGCAACGCCCGCCGCAGCGGATCGTAGGCGTCGTCGACGACGCGCTCCTTCAGGGGGATGATGGCGTTGTCGGTGATGGTGATGTGCTCGGGGCACACCTTGGTGCAGCATTTCGTGATGTTGCAGTATCCGATGCCGTGCGCCTTCCGCAGGTCCTCACTGCGATCGACCGTGTCCAGCGGGTGCAGCTCCAGCTGGCCGATGTGCACGAAGAACCGCGGACCCACGAAGCGGTCGTGCAGGTGATGATCCCTCAGGACGTGGCAGACGTCCTGGCACAGGTAGCACTCGATGCACTTCCGGAACTCCTGGGCCCGCTCCACGTCCTTCTGCTTCATGCGCCAGGTGCCGTCGGGCGCGTCCGGCGGGCGCGGCTGGAAGGGACGGATGCTGCGCTTCGCGTCGTAGTTCCACGACACGTCCGTCACCAGGTCCCGCATGACAGGGAATGCCCGCAAGGGCTCGATCCGTACGGGCTCGTCCGCCGGCAGCGTGTTCATGCGCGTCATGCACATGAGCTTGGGCATGCCGTTCACTTCGGCCGAGCACGAACCGCACTTTCCCGCCTTGCAGTTCCAACGGACGGCCAGGTCGTTGGCCTGTTCTGCCTGGATCTTGTGCACGACGTCGAGCACGACCATGCCCTTGTCGTACTCGGTCTCGTAGGCCTGGAACGCGCCTCCGGTGGTGTCTCCCCGCCAGATCTGGAACGTCGCCTTCGGCATGCGTGGCTCCGACGTCGGGTGTGAGGGTCGGGCGTCAGCCCATCTCGTCGATGATCGTGCGCAGCTCGTCGGGCAGGGGCGGGATGGCGCGGCGCTCGATCTCCATCTCGCCGGTCGGGCTTCGACGCACCACCAGGTTGACCTCTCCCCAGGCCGGATCCTTCGCGGGATGATCGTCCCGGGTGTGGGCGCCGCGGCTCTCCGTCCGCAGGGCGGCCGCGCGGGCCACCATCTCGGCCACGGTCAGCAGGTTGTGGAGGTCCAAGGCGGTGTGCCAACCCGGATTGTACTCGCGGTTGCCGCCCGCGCCTGCGCGCCGGCTCTGCTCGCGCAGGCGCCCGATCTGTTCCACCGCGTCCGCGACATCCGCGGCGTTGCGGATGATGCCCACCTGGTTCTGCATCAGCTCCTGGAGCGCGAACTGCACGTCGTACGGGCCCGTGCCGTTCCCGGCCCGCTCGAACGGAGCCAACGCGGCGGTGGCACAGTCCTGGATGGTGCCTTCGTCCAGTGTGACGGGAGCCGCTTGCGCGGCCCACGTGGCGGCGTGCCGACCCGCGCGTTCGCCGAACACGAGCAGGTCGGACAGGGAGTTGCCGCCCAACCGGTTGGCGCCATGCAGACCCGCGGCGCACTCCCCGGCCGCGAAGAGGCCCGGGACCGACGTCATCTGGGAGTCCCCGTCCACCCGGATGCCGCCCATCACATAGTGGGTGGTCGGTCCCACCTCCATGGGCTCTTCGGTGATGTCCAGATCGGCGAGCTGCTTGAACTGGTGGTACATGCTCGGAAGCTTGCGCCGGATGTGGTCGGCTCCCCCGGACACGCGGTCCTTGATCCAGGCGATGTCCAGGAAGGCGCCGCCGTGGGGGCTCCCGCGCCCCTCGCGCACCTCCCGCAGGATCATGCGGGCCACGTGGTCGCGGGTGAGCAGCTCCGGGGGGCGACGGGCGTCACGGTCCCCCTGGACGTAGCGCCAGCCCTCCTCCTCGGTGTCGGCCACCTGGTTCCGGTAGAGCTCGGGGATGTTCTGGAACATGAAGCGGCGCCCTTCCGAGTTCTTGAGCACGCCGCCTTCGCCCCGCACACCCTCCGTGACCAGGATGCCGCGCACGCTCGGCGGCCAGACCATCCCGGTGGGGTGGAACTGGACGAACTCCATGTCCTGGAGCTCGGCGCCCGCGTCGTAGGCCAGGGTGTGGCCGTCGCCGGTGTACTCCCACGAGTTGGACGTGATCTTGTAGGCACGCCCGATGCCGCCGGTCGCGAGCACCACGGCCTTCGCTTCGAACACGCGGAATCGTCCCAGCTCACGATCATATCCGAACGCGCCGCAGACCCGCTCGCCGTCCTTCAGGAGGCGCGTGACCGTGCACTCCATGTGGAAGGTGATGCCCTGGTGGATGCCGTGATCCTGCAGGGTGCGGATCATCTCCAGGCCGGTGCGATCGCCGACGTGCGCGAGACGCGGGTAGGCATGGCCGCCGAAGTTGCGCTGCAGGATCCGTCCGTCGGCGGTACGGTCGAAGAGCGCGCCCCACGCCTCCAGCTCCTTGACCCGCTCCGGTGCCTCCTTCGCATGCAACTCGGCCATGCGCCAGTTGTTCAGGTACTGACCCCCGCGCATGGTGTCCGCGAAGTGCACCCGCCAGGAGTCCCGCTCGTCCACGTTGGCCATCGCGGCCGCCATGCCGCCTTCGGCCATCACCGTGTGGGCCTTACCGAGAAGCGACTTGCAGACCACCCCCACCTTCGCGCCGACGGCGGACGCGGCGATGGCCGCCCGCAGCCCGGCGCCTCCGGCACCGATGATGAGGACGTCGTACGCGTGGCGCTCCGCCCCCATCAGAAGATCCTCCAGTCCGTCCAGACGCCCATCGAGAGCATGCGGACGTAGAAGTCACTGAACCCCACCCAGACCAGGCTCGTCCACGCGAACGCCATGTGGCGTGCGTTGAGGCACGTGACGCAGCGCCAGGCATTGTACTGGACCGGCTTGTCCGAGAAGCGGCGCAGCCGACCGCCCACGAGGTGCCGCAGCGAATGGCAGCCCAGCGTGTAGCCGGACAGGAACACCACGTTGAGCGTGAGCACGATGGTGCCCAGCCCCACGCCGAACTCCCGCCCCCCGCCAGCGGTCTCGAACCACATGGCGTTCCAGGCGTCGTGACCCAACAGCAGCAGGAACAGGAGCGCGAAGTAGAGGAAGAAGCGGTGCGCGTTCTGGAGGATCAGCGGGAAGTGGCGCTCCCCCAGGTAGCTCTTGCGCGGCTCGCCGACGGCGCAGGAGGGCGGATCCGCCCAGAAGGCCTTGTAGTAGGCGCCGCGGTAGTAGTAGCAGGTGAGCCGGAAGCCCAGTGGGAAGATCAGGATGACCAGAGCGGGCGAGAACGGCAGCAGGCCCGGCCACCACTCGGGTTGAGGACCGAGCAGCGCATGGTGCGAGGCGCCCCAGATCTCTGGCGAGTAGAACGGGGAGAGGTAGTTTCCCCACCAGTAGTGCGCGTTCTGGAAGGCGGCCCAGGTGGCGTAGACCACGAACGCGCCGAGGCCCAGGAAGATGGCCGTGGGTTGGACCCACCAGGGGTCCGACCGTGAGGTCTGACCGAAGCCCCGGCGGGGCTGGAGCTGCGTCACCGCGTGAGGCATTCCTGCTCCTCGATCTGGGTCGCTGCGACGGACCGGGGGCGAAGATACGGGGGCCGGCGGACACCGGCCAGCCGAGTGGCCAGGGAGGGATCCACATGACTTGTCCCCACTGTCGGGGCGCGCAGAAGGTCTTCGGCCGCCGGGTCGCCCGCATGGAGTCGGGCCGATATCGGCGCAAGGGCCTGCGGGGTACCACCCGGGCCCTCGTCGAGGGGTTGGCGGGGGCGGGAACGCCGGGCCGCACCCTTCTGGACGTCGGGGCCGGGATCGGGATGGTGCAACTCGCCCTGTTCGAGCGGGGACTGGCGCGGGCCACCCACGTGGACGCCAGCACGGACTATCTGGACGTGGCGCGCCGCGTGGCGTCCGACGCCGGGGTGGAGGATCGGATCGCCTATCGCTTCGGGGACGTGGTGGAGCTGGCGCCCGACCTGCGCGTCCACGACCTGGTGAGCCTGGACCGGGTGGTGTGCTGCTATCCGTTCCCGGATCGTCTCCTCTCGGCCACGGCGTCGCGCGCCGGCGTCCGTCTGGGATTGGTGTGGCCGCTGGACCGCTGGTGGGTTCGGATCGGGACCCGTGTCGTCAACGCCTGGCTCTGGATCCGCCGCAACCCGTTCCGGGTGTTCGTCCATCCGGACGCGGTCGTCGACGGCACCCTGCGCTCCGCCGGTCTCGAGCGCCTGCACCACGCCCGCCAGGGCATCTGGCAGGTCGCGATCTGGGGTCGGGGCGGCAGCGAGGAGGACCATACCGCCGTTGACACGGCGGTGGTGGGCTGAAGGGAGCGCGCGCGGTTGTGGGAGGTCCCGGGCCGGCCTATCCTGCGGCCGCCCCGTCCCGCGCCCTCCACAGGAGCCCTGCCGTCCGATGAAACTCACGTTCTGGGGAGCTGCCCGCACGGTCACCGGCTCCATGCATCTCCTGGAGCTGGACAACGGCCGTCGGGTGCTCCTGGACTGCGGGCTCTACCAGGGCCGGCGGGCCGATGCCTGGCGCATCAACTCCGAGCTGCCGTTCGCCGCGTCGTCCATCGACGCCGTGATCCTGTCGCACGCGCATATCGACCACTCGGGCCTGCTCCCCCGTCTGGTCCGCGAGGGCTTCCAGGGCCGGATCTGGGCGACGCACGCCACGTACGACCTCTGCGCCGTGATGCTCCTGGACTCCGCGCACATCCAGGAGAAGGACGCCGAATACCTGCGCCGTCGGCGCAACGCCCGACGCGTGGACGTGCAGGTGCTCTACACGGCCGTCGACGCGGAGCGGGCGCTCGACCTGTTCGTCGGGGTGGGCTACCGGCAGACGTTCGAGCCCGTGCCCGGGATGAAGGTGGAGTTCCGCGACGCGGGCCACATCCTGGGTTCGGCCACGGTGCAGATCGAGGTCACGGAGCGCGGTCGCACGACACGGGTGGGGTTCACCGGGGACGTCGGGCGGCCCGACCGTCCGATCCTGCGCGATCCCCAGACGATGGCGGACTGCGACTGGCTGATCTGCGAGTCCACCTATGGCGGCAAGGTGCACGAGCCGCGCGATCGCGCCAAGGCGCGCTTGCAGGCCGTGGTGGCGGAGACCAGCCGACGTGGCGGTCGGGTGTTGATCCCCGCGTTCGCCGTGGGCCGCACGCAGGAGATCGTGCATGCCCTCGATCAACTGGCTGCCGAAGACCGGCTGCCCCGCATCCCGGTGTTCGTCGACTCCCCGCTGGCGATCAGCGTCACCTCCGTCTACCAGCTCCACCCGGAGTGTTTCGATCGGGAGATGCACGAGTACCTGCGCACGGACGCCGACCCGTTCGGCTTCGAGCAGCTCACCTACATCCGGGACGCGGAGGACTCCAAGAAGCTGAACCACTCGCGGATCCCCATGGTGATCATCTCCGCATCCGGCATGTGCGAGGCGGGTCGCATCCTGCACCACCTCAAGAACGGGATCGAAGACCCCCGCAACACCGTGATGATCGTCGGCTTCTGCGCGGAGCACACCCTGGGTCGGCGCATCGTGGAGCGGCAGCCGACCGTGCGGATCTTCGGGGAGCCCTACGAGCTCAAGGCGCAGGTGGAGGTGATGAACAGCTATTCCGCGCATGCGGACGAACCGGAGCTGGTCGACTTCCTGGCCCCTCTCGACCGCGAACGCCTGCGGGAGGTGTTCCTGGTCCACGGTGACCTGCCGCGGCAGGAGGCGTTGCGCGACCGGCTACGGTCGGAGGGCTACCGCAGCGTCCGCATCCCGGAGCGGGGGGAGAGCGTCGAGCTGTAGACGCGGGGCCGTTGCCCGCGAGGGGACGCGTCGGTCGTCGGCTGCGCGATCCCACCCCCCGGCTCTGCCGCGGAGCGCTCGGAGATGTGGCCCGGCCGCCGTCCGCTCAGTCGCCGCCCGGCTCGCGGACGTTGTTGCTGCGATCCCGGTCGAGCATCTTGCGGTCCGGATCCAGCTCCACGCGCGCGGGCCGGTCCGGCGTCTCGACGGTGAGCGTCTGGGTGCGCTCGCGTCCTTCGAGGCGCACGGTGCGCTCGCCGACCCGGACGTCCACCGGCATCCAGGCCTCACCGGTGCGCGTCACGCGCACCGTGGTCTGCCAGCCGCTCCCCGCCTGCCGGGTCTGCGCCTCGGCGATGGCGTAATCGAGCGTCGCGGCCTGGTCGATCCACTGGTGGAAGAACCATCCGAGGTCGCGGCCCGACACCCACTCCATGGCGTCGCGCAGGTCCCGCTGCGTGACGTGCCGCAGGGCGTTCTTTGCGAAGTACGCGCGCAGGCCGCGCAGGAAGGTCTCCTCGCCCAGCTCCTCGCGCAGCATGTAGAGCACCACGGAAGGCTTCGTGTAGGTCATCAGCCCGTAGGTCTGGAAGTCCGGGAAGTCCTCCGCCACCTGCCCGATGGGATGGGGGACATCCAACGCGCCGACCTGCTCCACCAGCCGGTCCCAGATCTCGCCGCGGGAGGCGCCGCCTTCACGCTCCGCGTACCAGCTCGTCACGAAGGAGGCCATGCCTTCGTCCATCCAGCCTTCGCGCCACTCGTTGTTGGCCAGGATCCCGTGTGCGTACTGGTGGGTGCCCTCGTGCAGGATGAGGCCGAGCCCGCCGCTGCCGTCCATCAGCATCATGGGGAACTCCGTCCCGCCGCCCTCGAGGCGGTGGACGTTCGTGAGCTGCGGCCAGGGATAGGGGCCGAAGACCTCGTTCAGGAACGCGAGCGCGCGCGCGGTGCGCTCGACCACCTGACCGGAGCCCCATTCGTCCTCGTCGCCCGGGCGGTAGAGCACATGGATGGCGATGTCCCCCCAGGCGCCGCCCTCATAGCGGTAGTCGGGGTTGGCGGTCCAGGCGAAGTGGTGCACGTCCTCGGCGCGGAAGCGGACGCGCTTGCGCCCGCTGGACGCTTCGCCGGTCAACACGCCGAGAGACGGCGGAGGTGCAGCGTCGTACCAGTCGCGCTGCAGCACGGGCTCCGGGAGCGGGCTCCCGGGAACCGGACTCCAGCCCGGATCGCCGGAGACCACGACGCCCGTGCCGCCGAGGACCTGGTCGGCCGCCACGTCCACCGTCACGTCGTAGGTGGCGAACTCCCCGTAGAACTCGCCCTGCGGGTACAGGGTGTGCGCCTGCCATCCGCCCCGGTCGAAGGTGGCGATGCGCGGATACCACTGTGCGAAATCGAAGTGGCGGCCCTGGCGGCACTGCCGGCGGCAGAGCGTGGAGAGGCGGGCGTCCCACTCCAGCGTGACCACGGTGCGCTGCCCCGGGCGCAGCGGATCGGGGAGCGGGATGCGGACCACCACGGAATCCGGGGCCCCCGGGTACTCGGGCCGCACCGTCTGCTCGCCCACGCGCACGCTGCGCAACCGCTCGAACCCGTAGTCGGGATCCGCGAGGCCCGCGAAGTCGTAGTCCGCTCGCTCCTCGACCTCGGCCCAGCGGCTGCCCGGGCGGAAGGCGTTCAGGTAGAGGTGGAAGAACAGCTCCGACAGCGTCTCCGGGGAGTGGTTGACGTACTCGACCCGCGCGGAGCCCGAGAACACCCCCGGCGCCTCGTCCAGCCTCCCTTCGATGGTGTAGTGGACCTCCTGCTGCCAGTACGGGGCGGGTGCCTGCGCGGCCAGGGGCAGGGCGGACGACAGGACGAGCGCGGCGGCGAGCATCGGGGACCGGGGCATCCAGCAGCTCCGTGTGGAGGGGTTCGGCGGCGTGTTCCGGTACGGGTGGAGACCGCTCCCGGTTCCCCGGCCCGGCCTCGCGAGGGGTCGGACCCGCGCCTACATTCGCCGCCGGTTTCCCGATCCTGGAGGAGGTACATGACCGTTCGTCCGCTGCGGAGCGCGGCGCGCCTGGCCGGCGCCTGCGCCGTCCTGCTCACGACCACCACCGCGCTGGCCGCCCAGATGGAGCCCACGACGCGGCGCGCCGCCGGGGAAGGGGATGGCCCCCACGAGCGGCTGATCATCCGGGGCGCGACCGTCGTCGACGGCACCGGCGCCCCTCCCCGTGGCCCCATGGACATCGTCATCGAGGGGGACCGCATCACCGAGGTCCGCTCGGTCGGCTTTCCCGGTGTCCCGATCAACGAGCGCTCGCGTCCGCAGGGGGCCACCCGCGAGATCGACGGCACCGGCATGTACGTGCTGCCCGGCCTCGTGGACATGCACGCCCACACGGGCGGCTCGGGGAAGGCGCCGCAGGCCGAATACGTCTACAAGCTCTGGATGGCCAACGGCATCACCACCTCGCGCGGCGTTCCCCACGGGGACTTCGAATGGCAGCTGCGCGAGAAGGCCTTGAGCGCCCGCAACGAGATCGTTGCCCCCCACATGTTCGCCTATGTGCGGCCGGGGTCGGGGCAGGGGTGGGGCGGACGTCCCATCGATACGCCGCAGGCGGCGCGCGAGTGGGTGCGCTGGGCCGCGGGCCAGGAGATCGAGGGGCAGCGCATCGATGGCCTCAAGCTCGGCGCGTTCGATCCCGACATCATGGAGGCCCTGATCGACGAGGCCCACCAACACCAGCTCGAGACGGTGGCCCATCTGGACCAGATGGGGATCGCGCGGATGACGGCCCTGGACGCCGCGGAGCTGGGCCTGGACATGATGACGCACTACTACGGCCTCATGGAATCCCTGTTGACCGGCTATTCCATCCAGGACTGGCCGCTCGACTACAACTACAACGACGAGCAGCATCGGTTCGGCAACGTCGCGCGGCTCTGGTTCCAGGCCGCAGAGCCGGGCAGCGAGCAATGGAACGCGCTGATCCAGAAGTTCCTGGAGCTGGGCTTCGCCCTCGATCCCACCATGACGATCTACGAGGCCAGTCGTGACGTCATGCGGGCCCGGGAGGCGGAGTGGCACGACGAATACACCCTGCCCAGCCAGATGGAGTTCTACGAGCCCAGCCGGCAGGCCCACGGGTCGTACTGGTTCTACTGGACCAGCGAGGACGAGTACCACTGGAAGAAGTTCTACGAGAAGTGGATGCACTTCCTCAACGACTACAAGAACGCCGGCGGGATCGTCACCACGGGATCGGACTCGGGGTTCATCTACAAGCTGTACGGCTTCGACTACCTGCGTGAGCTCGAGCTGCTCCGCGAAGCCGGCTTCCATCCGATCGAGGTGCTGCGGTCGGCGACGATGTACGGCGCCCAGCAGCTCCACAAGTACGCGGACGCGCCCGCGGACTTCGGAATCATCCGGCCGGGCATGCGCGCCGACCTGATCATGGTGGCGGAGAACCCGCTCGAGAACCTCAAGGTGCTCTACGGCACCGGCGCCGTGAAGCTGAACGATGAGACCGGAGAGGTCGAGCGTGTCGGCGGCATCGTGTGGACCATCAAGGACGGCATCGTCTACGACGCCAAGCAGATGCTCGAGGACGTGCGGGAAATGGTGCGGAAGGCCAAGGCCGGATCGGTGTCGCAGGAGGACCACCCGGGCGCCGTCTGAGGATCGGCGAGGCCGGACCGTTTCGTTTGGATCGAAGGGGGGCCGCGGGGACGCGGCCCCCCTTCGTCGTCCGAGGGCGGCGGCCGGGTCCGCGGCCCCCCTTCGTCGTCCGAGGGCGGCGGCCGGGTCCGCGGCCCCCCTTCGTCGTCCGAGGGCGGCGGCCGGGTCCGCAGCCATGGCGCGCCAGTCCGCCCCCGCGCGCACGACCGGCTGCGGTCGCCGGGCCCCAGCGCCCCTTTGACGCTGTTGGTTCGACATATAAATTACCGACCGGTCAGTTATTTACCAGGGAGCGATCATGAGCGAACCGGCCCCGCGCTGGCGCCGTCGGCCCACGGAGCGGCCCGAGGAGATCCTGAGGGCGGCGCTCGACGTGTTCGTGGAGGAGGGGCTGGCCGGCGCCCGGGTTGAGGACATCGCCCAGCGGGCGGGCGTCTCCAAGGGGACGCTCTACCTCTATTTCCAGGGGAAGGAGGAGCTCTTTCGCGAAGCCATCCTCGCACATGTGGGGCGTACGCTGGAAACGCTGTCGACGGCCTCCGCGCCCGGGGATGCCCGTGAGCGGCTCGCCCGCTTCCTCGCGGCCTATTGGGCGGTGATGCGGGGGCCACGCTTCGCGGGCCTGTACCGCCTCGTTCTGGCGGAACTGCACCAGTTCCCCGACCTGACGCGCTTCTGGGCGGACGAGATCTCCGGCCGCGCCATCGCGCTGCTCATGCCCGTCCTCGAGGAAGGCGCCCGGGAGGGCGTCTTCCGCCTCCTCGACGCCCGCGTGGCGGGACGCATGATCGCGGCTCTGCTGGGCCAGCACGCCGTCTGGGCCAGCCGGCGCGACCTCTTTCCCCATCTGCGCCAGAAGGATGACGAGGAACTGTTGAGCGAGATCAGCGAGTTTGCCTTTGCGGCCCTGGGAGCTGCCCCACCCTCGCAGGACCTCCTCCGATGAGCGCCCACTGGCTGGCGCCACTGAGTCTCGTCCTTGCGCTCGGGTCCGGTGTGCGCGGCCTGGCCGCCCAGACGTCGGCGGATACACTGCATCTTTCCCTGGGCGACGCGGCCCGCCTCGCCGCCGAGCGCGCCGCGCCGGTCCTCGAGGCCGACGCCCGCATCGACGCTGCCGAGGCGCGGGTGGCGGCGCGCACCGGCGCCTTGCTCCCATCCCTGGATGCCGACGTCGTTCGCGGGGCGCGCACGTTCAACACCGCCTCCTTCGGATTGGAGTTCCCGGCGCCGCCAGGCGAGCCGCCCCTCTTCGATCCAGCCGGTGAGGTGGTGGGACCGGTCGCAAGCGCGGATGTGCGTGCGCACCTCGATGTCCCGCTCCTCGACCTCGCAGCGCTCGCGCAACGCCGCAGCGCCCGGTCGGGTGCCGACGCGGCGCGTGCGGACCGGGAGGCGGTGTCGGAAGCAGCGGCGGGAGCGGCGGCGCTGGCCTACGTCCGAGCGCTGCGGGCCCAGGCCGAGGTAACGGCGCGGGAGCGTGACCTGGCGTTGGCGGAGGAGCTGACCGCTGTGGCCGAAGGGCAGGTGGAAGCGGGCGTTGCGGTGGCGATCGACGTGACGCGGGCCGAAGCCCAGGTCGCCACCATGCGTGCCCGTCTCCTCGCGGCCCGACAACGCGCGCGTGTGGCGGAGTTGGCGCTACAGCGCTCCCTGCACCTGCCCGAGGACGTGCGTGTCGTTCTGACGGACGGCATGGAGCGTCCTCCCGAGCCGGTGCCGACCGAGCCCGAAGCGTTGCGGCGTGCGCGTGCGGAGCGCGCGGACCTCACGCGCACGGAAGCGAGACGGACCGCGGCGCAGCAGGGTGTCGACGCCGAGCGGGCGGCCCGGCTGCCGCGGGTGAGCGCGGCGCTCGACGAAGGGTTCTTTGGAAGAGGGTTCGGCTCCCTGCTGAATACCTACACGTGGAGCGTGCGCCTGAGCGTGCCCGTCTTCGACGGGTTGCAGCGCCGGGCCCGGCTCCGCGAGGGCGAGGCGCAGGTGCGTGAGCTGGAGGTTCGCGCGGCCGATCTCGAAGACGAGGTCCGGTTCCAGGTACGTGCGGCGCTGTTGGAGCTCGAGGCGTCCTCCGAACAGGTGGCCGCCGCCGAGGAACGGCTGCGCCTCGCGGAGCTCGAGGTCGAGCAGGAGGAGGAGCGGGTGCGGGCCGGCGTGGCCGGGACCGCAGATGTGGTTCGCGCGGCGCTCCGCCTGGGAGAAGCGCGCACGGCCCTCCTGGATGTGCTGCAGGCGCAGCAGGCCGCGCGCATCGCGCTCGCGGCGGCCACGGGCACGGTCACGGAGCTGCCTTGAACGCAGGTGGGCTGCGACAGGGGGCACGGATGAGAGGACATCGGTGAGTCGAGAGACAGAGGGTGAAATGGAAGGGTTGGCGGCGGCGGGCGTGCGGACCCGGCGGCGGCTGCTGATGGTGGTCGCTGTCGCGGCGGGAGGGGTGCTGCTCGTGTGGGGTGTCGGACGTGCGCGCTACGCGCGGGCGCACATCTCCACGGAGAACGCGCAGGTGGATGGTCACATCGTCCCGGTCCTCGCCAAGGTGGGCGGCTACGTGGACGCGGTGCTCATGGAGGAGAACGGTACCGTGCGGCGCGGGGAGGACGTGGTCGTGCTGGACGACCGTGAGCTGCGTGTGCGGTTGACGGAGGCCGAAGCCGATCTGGCCGCCGCGCGGGCGGCGGCGGGCGGAGAAGGGGAAGCCGGACAGGCTTCCTCGGACGCCTCTGCGAGCCGGGCGCGGCGTCAGGCGCTCGAGGCGCGGATGGGTGCGGCGCGGGCTCAACGCGACCGCGCCGCCCGCGACCTCGAACGGATACGGGACCTGGCCGAGAAACGGATCGCTTCGCGGCAGCAGTTGGACGCGGCGGAGACGGCCGCGGCTGCCGCGCGTGCCGAGCTGGACGCCCTCACGCAGGACGTGGTGGCGGCACACGCCGCCGAGTCCTCCGCCGGTGCGTCCGTGCGGGCTGCCGACGCTCGCTTGGCGCGCGCGCAGGCCGCCGTCGAGCGCGCCAGGCTCGACCTGTCCTATGCCCATATCGCCGCACCCGTGGGTGGCGTCGTGTCCCGGGCGCAGGTGGAGGTGGGCCAGCTCATCCAGCCTGGCCAGCCGCTCGCGGCCGTCGTGGCGGACTCCGCCGTCTGGGTCACGGCCAATCTCAAGGAGACCGAGACGGCGAACATCCGCCAGGGTCAACCCGTCGCGATCGAGGTCGACGCCTACCCGGGATGCGAGGCGAACGGAGTGGTCGAGAGCCTGAGCCCCGCCACCGGCTCCATGTTCGCGCTCCTGCCTCCGGACAACGCCACCGGCAACTTCACCAAGGTCGTGCAGCGTGTGCCGGTGCGCATCGCCGTGCAGGGCGGCTGCGGAGAGGGGCGTCCGCTCCGGCCGGGGATGTCGGTGGTGGCGCACATCGCGGTCCGGTGACCAGCGCGACCCTGGCCGCCCGCGTGGAGACCCCGCAGGAGCGGGTCTACCGCCACCGCTACATCATCGCCGCGGCGGTGGCGCTCGCGTCCATGATGCAGGTGATCGACACGTCCATCGTGAACGTTGCCATCCCCCATATGATGGGGAACCTGGGCGCCACGGTGGAGGAGGTCTCCTGGGTATCGACCGGCTACATCATCGCGGCGGCGATCGTCATCCCGCTCACGGGATGGCTCGCCGGCTTCTTCGGTCGCAAGCGGTATTTCGTGGGATCCATCATCCTCTTCACGGTGGCCTCGTTCCTGTGCGGAATCTCGGGCAGCCTGCAACAGCTGGTGCTCTGGCGAATCGTGCAGGGGATCGGGGGCGGCGCCTTGATCTCCACGTCGCAGGCGATCCTCTGGGAGTCCTTCCCCCGCGAGGAAGTGGGGACGGGGATGGCCTTCTTCGGGATCGGCGTCATGGTAGGCCCGACCCTCGGTCCTACGCTCGGCGGTTGGTTGACGGACAACTACTCGTGGCCGTGGATCTTTTTCATCAATGTGCCCGTGGGGGCGTTGGCCGTGGCCATGATCATGGCCTATGTGCACGACAACCCGGATCAGCCGCGCAGCCGTCGCATCGATGGGATGGGCATCGCGCTGCTGACCGTGGCCGTGGGCTCGGTGCAGCTCATGTTGGAACGGGGCGAACGGCTGGATTGGTTCGACTCGCCCCTGGTCGTGGGTCTGGCGGCTCTCTCCCTGCTATCGGGGATCTGGCTGATCGTCCACGAGCTGCGGGTGCGCGAGCCGGTCATCAACCTCCGCCTGCTGAAGCAACCGCAGTTCACCGCCGGATCCCTCATGGGCATCGTGCTGGGAGCGGGGTTGTTCGGGTCCGTCTTCATCCTGCCCATCTTCCTGCAGGGCATGCTGCACATGACGGCGTGGCAGACGGGGCTGATCATCCTGCCCGGCGCGATCGCGACGGCCATTTCCATGGGATTCGTCGGACGGCTCAGCGCCACCGTGGACAATCGCCTGCTGATCTTGATCGGCTCGTTGTTCTTCGGGCTGGGGATGTGGCAGCTCTCGCACATCACCGCCGCCACGGGTGGAGACGATCTCTTCTGGCCGCTGATCTGGAGGGGACTGGGCCTGGGGTTGATCTTCGTCCCGCTCACCAATCTGACCCTGCTGGAGATCGGACCTCGTGACCTGGCACAGGCCACGGGCCTCAACAACTTCTTCCGCCAGCTCGGAGGGTCCTTCTCCATCGCCGCCATGGCCTCTCTGCTGACCCGCTTCGTGGGTCAGGAGCACGATATCCTGGCGTCCCAGGTGTCGGCCTATTCGCCGCTGGCCCAGGAGCGTCTGGCGGCGATCACCCGCGGTCTCATGGCCAGCGGCATGGACGCGGCGAGCGCCGCTCGTGCCGCGATGGGTGCGCTGGACGGACAGGTGCTCCTCCAGGCCAATGTTCTGGCCTTCGCCAGGATCTACCTGTTGAGCGGTGCCCTGCTGGTCGGCGCGCTCCCGCTACTGCTGCTGTTCCGCCAGGGCCGGCCGGCGCCCCGGGGGCGCGGCGCTGCGACGGTACACGCGGAGTAGCGTCTCCCGGACACACCCGGCGGTGCGAGGCGCGGCTGCGCCGCGCCGTCGCCCCCCCATACGACGAACGCGGCGCCGCCCCTCCCGGGCGGCGCCGCGTCAGGTCCCGCGGGGCGGGGTGCCCTACTCGGCGGTCTTCTTCTTCGCCGGAGCCTTCTTGGCGGCGGCCTTGGGTTTGGCGGCAGCCTTGGCCTTGGGCTGCTCGGCGGCCTCCGCGGCAGGCGTGGCGCTCTTGGCCTTGGGCTGGTCCGAGTAGCGCTGCTTGAAGCGCTCGACGCGTCCGGCCGTGTCCAGCATCCGCTGGGTGCCGGTGTAGAACGGGTGGGACGCGGCCGAGATCTCCAGCGTGTAGAGCGGATACTCCTGCCCGTCCTCCCACTCGATCGTCCGATCGGTCTTGATCGTCGAGCGCGTGATGAAGGCCATGCCGTTGGACGCGTCGCGGAAGACGACGGGGCGATACTCGGGATGGATTCCGGGCTTCATGGCTGTCGGTCGGGTCGGCGGCGGGGCTGGCCCCCGCACGTGAGGATCGAGCCTTCAACCCTATCCAGAACCGGACCGGGGGTCAATGACCTCCGCCGCCCGGCGGTCGGACCCGGCCACTGCCGCCCCGGCAGGCGGCGACCCCACGCGGGCCGGGGGTCCCTGCCGCTCCCGACGACCGGGGTTCCCGGTGGCCCTGCGGGGGGGTGGGGACGCCGGTCCACCCTGGATCCACCCCCGCCCCCGGGGCATGTTGGGCGGCGGTCCGGGAGCGGGGTGCCCCGGGCCGCATCGCCTCGGCGCACCCCGACACGCTGGGGGCGATCCACCATGCAGACCCGCTTCCTGGGGCGGACGGGCGTCAAGGTCTCTCCGCTCTGCTTCGGCACCATGTCCTTCGGGGGCGACGCGGACGAGGCCATGTCGGCCAAGCTGTTCGCGGCGTGCCGCGACGCGGGTGTGAACGTCTTCGACTGCGCCGATGTGTACAACCAGGGCCGCTCGGAGGAGATCCTGGGCCGCCTCGCGGCCGGCTGCCGCGACGAGGTGGTGCTGACCAGCAAGGTCTATTTCCCCGCCGGCCCGGGGCACAACGCGGCGGGCACCAACGCCTATCACATCGTGCGCGCGGTGGAAGGCAGCCTGCGCCGTCTGGGGACCGATCGCATCGACGTGTACTTCCTGCATCGTTTCGACGACACGGTCCCGCTCGAGGAGACGCTGCGGGCGATCGAGCTGCTGGTGCAGCAGGGGAAGGTCCTGTATCCGGCGGCCAGCAACTTCGCAGCCTGGCAGACCGCCAAGGGACTCGGCATCGCGGAGCGCAACGGATGGGCACGGTTCGCGTGCGTGCAGCCCATGTACAACCTGGTCAAGCGGCAGGCGGAGGTGGAGATCCTCCCGTTGGCGGCCGCGGAGGGCCTGGGCGTCCTGCCGTACAGCCCGCTGGGGGGTGGGCTGCTCACCGGGAAGTACGGAGTCGAGCGTCGCCCGGACTCCGGCCGGCTGCTGGAGAGCCGGATGTACGGCCGCCGCTACGGGGAGGCGTCGAACTTCGAGATCGCCGAGCGCTTCACGGCCTACGCGCGCGAACGGGGCCACAGCCCGGCGGCGCTGGCCGTGGCCTGGGTCGCCGCACATCCGGCGGTGACCGCACCCATCATCGGCGCCCGCTCCGTCGATCAGCTCTCCGACAGCCTCGCCAGCATGGAGCTCCGACTCGCCGCGGAGGAGCGTAGCGCGATCTCCGCGCTGTCCCCGACGCCGGCGCCCGCCACGGACCGCAACGACGAGGGCATCGACGGCGGCTACGGTGTGCGCGCCTGAGCCTCAGCGTGCGTCGCGCAGCTCGATGCTGCCGTCTCCCGTCGCGACCTCCAGGCGGGGGCCGCCCGCGCCCAGCGTGCCTTCGATGCGGTGCTCGCCGATCCGTCCGCGGATGGTCAAGGCGCGCTCGATGCTCAGGTCCTCGCCGCGCAGCTCCACGTCGGCGTCCGCGTCCGACGGGAGCCAGAGCGTGATGTCTCCGTCCCCGGACCGGAGGCGGGCGCCGTGGAACTCGCGGATCCGCACGTCGACGTCTCCATCGCTCGTCTCCACGTCGAGACGGCCGGCCACGCCCTCCACGCGCACGTCGCCATCGGAGGTGTGAAGGCGCAGCTCGGGCGCGGTGGCGTCCTCCACCACCAGGTCTCCATCCGAGGAACGCAGCTCGAGGCGCGTCGGTCGCACGCCCCGCACCCGTACGTCGCCGTCGGACGTACGCACGAGCAGCGCCTCCGCGAACGCGCCCTCGACGTCGATGTCACCGTCGGCACTCGTCAGATCGAGCGCCGCCCCCGCCGGGACGCGAAGCACCGCGGTGACCCCCACGCCGCCGTGCCTCCGCCAATCCCGTCCGTCGATGCGGGCATCGGTCGCTTCGATGCGTGCTTCCGTGCCGGAGGCCTCGACGTGGAACGCCATCCGCTCGAAGACCTCGCGTCCCCAGGCGTCGTCGCGGGCACGGACGTACACGGTCACCGATACGTTCGCGCCCCCGCTGACCAGCCGGATGTCCGCGTCCGCGACGTCCACGACGACGCGCCCGCCGTCGCCGACGTCCAGGGTGCGCTGCAGCAGGACGTCTCCCAGGTCCTGCCCCGTGAGCGGAGCGGCGAGGAGCAGCAGGCCGGCCAGGGTCGGGAAGGGAAGCGCGCGCATGGAGTCTCCAAGGTGGCGCCGGCTCCGGTGCGGCCGGGTGTTCCCTTGGACAGGTGGAAGGCGGTGTCGGTTGGAGGGCGGGGCCGCGCCGGAGCGTGGCGATCCGTCGCTCCCCGCTGCCGGTCCTCGGAAGCGGGGCAGGTGCACAACGAGAACGGGGCGGCGGGACCCTGGGTCCCACCGCCCCGCGCGGTGCCGGAGGCGCTCCGGGCTCAGTCCTGCTCGGTCACCGTGCGCAGCACGCGCTCGAGGTCCTGCATGTACTCCTGGAGCAGCGAGTACAGCTCGTCGTAGCGCATCTCGTACTCTTCCCCCGGGGCCTGGTCGGCGCTGAGGAGGTTGCCGTAGAGGTACTCGAGCTGGTCCACGAGCATGGGGCGGCTGTACCGGATCGGCGCCGTCTCCATCATGCCCTTGATCTCCTCGAGCGTCCGCTTGGCGTTGCCGCTCGCGCCGTTGTCGAGCGCACGATTCAGCCGCACGAGCGCCAGGCGGGCCTCGGTCAGCGCATCGCGCGCCTCGACGGCCTTGTCCACCTGCGCGTTCAGGTCGGCCATGGTGACGCCGTTGGCCAGGACACGGGGGTCGGCCATGACCTGGAACGTCTTGGTGTCGCTCCAGGAGCCCACCGTGAGCCGCGCCTGGTACTCGCCGGGCTTGACCAGCGGACCCGAGGCGCCGAAGCGCCGCGGGTTCGGATCCCACGGGCCGGGCAGGCGCAGGTCCCACACGAAGCGGTGCGCGCCTGCGGTCTTCGGCACGCGCGCCGTGCCCAGCGTCAGGGTCTGGAATTCGCGCATGGTCGGGACCTCGACCGTGGTCTGACCCGGACCCTCGCTCGAGAACGAGCGGATGACGCTCCCGCGCCCGTCGAGGATCTCGATCGTGACCTCGCCCTGCGCGTCGGACGCGAGCGAGTAGTCGATCATGGCACCGGCCGGCGGGTTCTCCGGCTCGTGGGGGAGACGTCCGCCGAAGCCGCCACCCAGACGCAGGCGGTACGCATCTGCGACGTTGAACAGATGCGCGGGCTGCGACGCCATCTGCGGCGTCATCTCCCGCAGCGGTTGCAGGTTGTCCATGATCCAGAAGGACCGGCCCATCGTGGAGATGGCCAGGTCTCCCCGCACCAGCGCGATGTCGGTGATGGGGGTGACCGGCAGGTTCAGCTGGAACGGCTGCCAGCGGGCGCCGTCGTCGAAGGAGACGAACATGCCGAACTCGGTGCCGGCATAGAGCAGGCCCTCACGCTCCGGGTCCTCGCGGATGACCCGGACGGGATAGTCGGCCGGGATGCCGTTGCTGCCCGTGGTGATGCGCGTCCAGCTCTCGCCGTAGTCCTCCGTCCTGAAGCCGTACGGCGCGAAGTCGCCATCCACCTGCTGCCGCAGCACGGTGGCGTATGCCTTGGCCGGATCGTGCGGGGACACCTCGATGTTCTGCACGCGGCCGAACGGCGGTACGTCGGGCGTCACGTCCGTCCAGTTGCGCCCGTTGTCGCGCGTGACGTGGACCAGTCCGTCGTTGGAGCCCGCCCAGATGACGCCCGGCTCGTGCGGCGACTCCTGGATGTCGTAGAGGACGCTGTAGTGCTCCTCGCCCGTCACGTCACGCGTGATGGGCTCCCCGGAGACCACCTGGTACTGGGGCGGGAAGGCCGTCAGGTCCGGCGAGATGGTCTCCCAGGTGCGCCCGCCGTCCCGTGTGCGATGCACGAACTGCGAGCCGTGGTAGACCGTGTTGGGATCGTGGGGGGAGACGTGCACCGGCACGACACGCTGGAAGCGGTACTTGAGGTCCTTCGGGTTGGCCCCGTAGAGGTTCTCGAACCCGACGTAGTACTGCTGCTCCTGCCCCGTGCGGCGGTTGTAGACCCCGAAGCGGCCCTTGCAGTTGGCGTAGACCACGTCCGGGTCGCCGGGCTTGGGCACGGCGGGACCGGTCTCGCAACCACCGTGGATCTCCCAATGGCCTTCGGCGCCCGTGGGGGAGTCGAAGGGCGCGAAGGCGGGCACCGAGATGGTCGTGTTGTCCTGCTGCCCCGCATACATGCGGTAGGGGAAGCCGGTGTCCACGTCCACCTGGTACAGCTCGGCGGTGGGCTGGTTGTTCTGCGTCGACCAGGTGCGGCCTCCGTCCAGGCTCACGTTGGCGCCGCCGTCGTTCGACTGGATCATGATGTCCGGGTTGTCCGGATTGATCCACAGGTCGTGGTTGTCGCCGTGCGGTGTGCGCTGCGCGGTCCACGTCTTCCCGGCGTCGGTCGACTGGTAGTGACCCTCCGCCATGCCCCAGAGGATGTCGGGGTTCACCGGGTGGGCGTTCAGGTTCGTGTAGTAGAACGGCCGGTTGCGGATGGGCTGGAAGTCGCTCACCTGCGTCCAGGTCTCACCCCGATCGTCGGAGCGATAGACGCCGCCTTCGTCGTCGGGCGCCTCGAAGAGGACGTAGACGCGGTCGGGGTCGCCGGCGGATACGGCCAGGTCGGCCTTGCCCCGGAGGTCGTTGGGCAGCCCCTGCGTCTTCAGCTCCCAGGTGTCTCCGCCGTCCGTCGATTTGTAGAGTCCGCCCTCGCGCGAGCCGGAGATGATCGTCCAGAGCTTCCGGTCGACGGTCCAGGTGGTCGCGTAGATCGTGTTGGGGTCGTCCGGAGCGAACTCCAGGTCGACCGCCCCCGTGGAATCGGAGACGAAGAGCACCTTCTCCCAGCTCCGGCCCCCGTCGCGCGTGCGGAAGACGCCGCGCTCCGGGTTGTCCTTGTGCGGATTGCCGATGGCGGCGACGTAGGCCAGATCGGGATTGCTCGGGTGGATCAGCACGGCGCCCGTACTGGCGGTGTTCTCCAGCCCGACATGGGTCCAGGTCTCGCCGGCGTCCGTCGATTTGTAGACGCCCTTGCCGATGATGATGTTGGAGCGGATGCCGTCGGATCCGGTCGCCACGTAGACGATGTTCGGGTCCGACTCCGCGACGGCGATGGCGCCGATGGAGCCGGACGCGAAGTAGCCGTCGGAGATGGGCACCCACGTGCTGCCCGCGTCCGTGGTCTTCCACACGCCGCCGCCGGTGGCGCCCATGTAGAAGGTGTGCGGCTGGGCACGGTGCCCGGCCACCGCGGTCACGCGGCCCCCGCGGGACGGTCCGGCCAGACGGTAGCGCAGGCCGGACATCAGCGACGTGGGCATCGGTTGGGCCGAAGCCGAGCGGGCCTGGGCCGCCACCGGGAGGGTGTCCTGCGCGAGCAGGGCCCCCAGGAGCAGGGCAAGACGGAGCGGAGCGGAACGGGTCATCGGGCACACCGGGGTTGAGGGCGGACGTGCCGTCACAATGGTCACGGGCCGCGCGCCCGGCAAGCGCTCCGGGCCCCGAACCACGGTGGAGCAGCCGGTGTAGGATGCGCCGTACCCCACGAGGAGGCGGGATGGGTGGCATGGATCGGAAGGGTGGCGCAGCGTTCCCGGCCCTGTTGCTCGCGCTCGGGATGGTGCTGGCGGCCGTGGTCTTCGGCGGCTTCTTCCTGGCGGCGCGGCGGGGGGATGCGACGGTGCAGGTCGTCGGGTCCGCCACCCAGGGCTTCGAGTCGGACGTGGTGAAGTGGAGCCTTTCGCTCTCGCGGCCGGTCTCCCTGACGGGGCTGCAGCAGGGCTACGGTGCGCTCGGGGACGACATCGCGTTCCTGGTGGATCAGCTCGTCGCCGCTGGCGTCGATCGGGACCAGGTGGCCGTGCAGCCCGTGACGGTCAACCAGCAGTGGGGACAGGGCGGGGAGATCGTCGGGTATCAGTTGTGGCAGTCGCTCTTCCTGATCTCCCCGCAGGTGGAGGCCGTCGAGCGTCTGGCGTTGAGCCCGGGCGCGCTGCTGCGCTCCGGGGTCGTGCTCCAGTCTTCCCAGCTCGAGTACTACTTCAGCGGCATCACCGAGCTCAAGCACACCTTGCTCGCGTCCGCCACCCAGGATGCCCAGGCACGTGCGCAGGAGATCGTGGGCGTGACCGGCGCGGAGGTGGGGACCATGGTGTCGGCGCGCGCGGGCGTCTTCCAGATCCGCGAGCCGTATTCGACGGCGGTCGAGGGCTACGGCATGCATTCGACCGGGACGCGGGAGAAGGAGATCACCGTCACGGTGCACGCCACCTTCCGCGTGCACTGATCCGGTCGGGCCGACCCTCAGGTCCCGATCCGGATCCGTCCGCCCGGCCGCACCAGCACCTCCGTGCCGGAGGGCACCCCGACGAGATCTCCCGGCGCCACGGCGAGCACGGGACAGGTCGCGTACCCCAGCTCCTCGGCCACCACCGCACCGATGGGCAGCACGGGATCGATGGTGCCGAGCAACAGCGCCGCGGGGGCCCGGCCGCCGCGGAACAGCTCCAGCAGGACGGAGCTGGACGAGCTCGACCCCACGGTGGCGGGCACCAGCACCACCTGACCGTGCAGCGCCACGCCGTGTTGCGGGTGGCGGGGGTCGACGATGCGTCCGCTCCCGGGGTGGACGCCGCCCCAGAAGCTGACCGGAGCCTCCAGCACCAGCAGCGGGCCCCGGCCCTCGCCGTCTACGAGGACGCGCGTGCGGATCTCCAGTCCTTCGCTCATTCCGCGGCGCCCCACAACGCTGCGTCCCGGCGCACCCGCCCTTCGCGGGCGGAGCGCACGCACTCCTCGAGGCTTCCGAACACCACGTCGTAGCCCGTCGTCCCGGGTGTGTAGTGGGCGAACTTGCCGGAGTTCGTCATCAGGGTCCCCCCCGCCGCGTCGAGGATGGGCGCCACGACGACGCAGGTGTCGGCCACCAGACGGATGCCCGCGTCCTCGAAGCGGCGCAGGCGTCCCTCGGTCTCCAGGCGTTCCAGCACGCCCCGGCCGGTGCACACATAGAACGGGACGGCGAAGGGGCGCTCGGGGAGGAGCGCCTCCAGGTCGGAGAACTCGTCCAGCGAGAAGTGGGGGCTCCCCACTGCGACCGCGTCCAGGCGGGTCCGCTCGGTGGAGCTGAGCGTGGAGAGCGTGCGCGCCAGCTCCGACCGGCTCGGACGGAGCACCGCGGTGGGCGCGCGTCCCCCGAACGCCGTGGCGACGTCCGGCGCCTCCGGTGTGGCACCGATCACGTGGAAGAGGCCGACCGCGCCGGTGGAGGCGGCGGCCGCACCGAGCGCCTTCAGCCGGTCCTCCGACACCGGGAGGGGCAGCCCGTCCAGGGCCGCCACCCGACCACCGGCGTGCCGTCCCAGCCAGGAGCCCAGCACCGGGTAGAAGACGTCGGCGGCCCGCAGGTCGGCGGGGAGGTGACCCAGCTCCACCAGGAGCGTGGCGAGCCGACCCTCGTCCGTGTGGAGGCCCGACCAGGGGGCCCGTCCACTGATGGCACAGGCGACGTCCAGGAAGTCGCCGTAGCGGTTGGTGCGGGCGCCCAGCACGGAATTCACGAACGCGACCGCGTTGGATTCGCCCCAGGCCACCTGGCTGCCGACCGCGGGCCGGTGCCCCGCCTGGTAGGGGGCGCAGGTCCAGGTGGGCGTGCAGCCCAGCGTGACGTGCGCCTCCATCAACCGGGCGGACATGCGGGTGGCGTGCGGGTCCGCGCGCACCCGTTCCGGGTGCAGCAGGTCGAGCGCCCCGACGTTCAGCGTGGTCGGGACACGCACACGCGCGCCCTCCCGGACCAGGCGCTCGGCGTACTCCACGCCGCCGTCCCCGTGGTAGAGGCAGCCGTCCACGTGCGCGGAGCTCACCGCCACCAGACGGGGCGCATCGAGGAAGCGGGCCGCCGCCACGACCACGCGCAGCGCGCGGGCCACGCCCGCGCCGCCCTCACCGGCCAGCAGCGCCTGCTCCTCGGCGGTCAGGACCGGGCCGTCAGTGCGCAAACCATCTCCGGGCGACGAGGTCGTGGAACAGCGTCAGGGGACGGCCGTTCTCCAGCACCACCTCGAAATACAGGCGCGAGACCGGGGCGCGCCACCATTCGTCGTCGACGCGCCAGCATTCACGGACCTGCGCCACGCGCTGGCCACGACCACTCCGGGCGCGCACGGACAGGGGTGTGCCGCTGCGGTCCGCGTCCACGTGGACGGGAAGGGGACCGCCCAGAGGGCGGAGGCGTTGGGAGGAGGTGGAACGTGCGCGCATGGAGCCATCCGGTACCCGAATAAAAACCGAAATATGGAGGGGGCGAGACGGGGTGCCAAGGGCCGGTGAAGAGGGGGACACGCGAGCGCCACGGTCCCGACGGCGCGCCGGATCCGCGTTCCCGCGTCAGCCCAGCGCCCGCTCGAGCAGCACGTGGAAGTGGTGGGTGCCTACCTCCCGCCGGGGCGAGAAGCGGCCCCGGTCGTAGAGTCGCGAGCGCACCCCGCGCTGGACGGACTCGACGATCTCCTCGTCCTCCATCTCCACGCGGTGCAGATCCCCACCCACCCCGGCGCGTCGGGACGCGTCCCAGACGTAGGGCCGGAAGCGCACGCGCGTCCGCGACGGACCCAACGGCTCGATCACGTTCAGCGACAGACCCCACGGATAGACGTTGAGCATCGTGGAGGGGAAGAGCCAGAAGTAGAGCGCCGCGACCCGCGTTCCGGCGTTCGGGTGGTCGGCCGGCAGGTCCAGCGCGGGCTCCCCCTCACGCCCCACACCGATCTGGAGGTTGCCGTGGTCGAAGCACTCGGTGTGGTAGGCGCCGTAGTCGAGGCCCTGCAGGCTGCCGCCGTGCACGTAGGGGATATGGAACTCCTCCAGGTAGTTGTCGACGTACAGGGCCCAGTGCGCGTCGAGATAGTATTCGCGCGCGGTCGACGCGTCGAAGACCGCGCGCTCCCACGGCAGGAAGGCGGTGCGGGCCCGCACGGGCTCGATCCACTCCGCGAACGACACCGCGGGATCCAGCGCGGAGAACCACAGCGGCCCGAAGCGCTCGAGCGGCAGCGCGGGCAGGTCGTCCGATGCACAGGGGAAGCCCTCGGCGCCCTCGAACTCGGGCATGGACGCGAAGCGGCCGTCCAGGCCGAACTTCCGACCGTGGTAGCGGCAGCGCAGCGCGTGCACGTGTCCCTCCCCCTCCACCACCAGCGCGCCCCGGTGCGTGCACACGTTGGAGAGGCAACGCGTCCGGCCGTCCTCACCGCACGCGAGCACCAGCGGCTCGTCCAGGCAGCCCTCGAGCAGCGTGAAGGGCAGGACGTGGCCGGGTGCCTTCACACGGTCCGCGTCGGCCACCCATTGCCAGGAACGCGCGAAGACGCGCTCGCGCTGGCGCTCGAAGGCGGCCGGATCGCCGTAGGTGGCTGACGGCGTGGTCCAGGCGCGGCGGATGTCGGGGTCGACGACGGGTCGGTCCATGCCGCCGTGATAGCGGGGGCGCGGGCCTCGTGGCAAGCGGCTGCCCGAGGTCGCCGCCCGGGTGGACGCGCCGTAGCTTGCCCCCCGTCCCACCCTTCGCTCCCCGTCCCCGACTGCCATGCCGCCGAAGACCGCCTACAAGGGATACCGCTCCTTCGACTACCTGGAGCCCGGGACCGACTACCATGCCTTCGAGCTCACGCCCGAGCTGGAGCGCGTGCCGGGCTGGAGCGTCCCGCTCGAGGAAGAGGAGGAGCGACGGGCCGAGCGGATCGCCAGCCGCGTGCCGCTCGTGTCCCTGCACGAACACCTCGGCCTCTTCCCGGCCGACATCCACCAGACGCCCGAGATGATGCGTACGGGGCGCATGCCCACCGCCTTCGAGGGATTGGCGCACGCGCAGTGGGATGCAGTCTTCGACAACCTCATGGACGGCATCTGCACCATCCACTCCCAGCACGGATGGAAGTGGACGGAGGTGGTGCACGACCTGGGCATGCGGCTCTGCGATCTGGCCCACCAGGACTTCGTGCTGCACGCCACGCGTGTGTCCGACATCCATCGCGCCAAGCGCGAGGGCAAGGTGGCGTGGGTGGCGTCGATGGAAGGCGCCGCCATGATCGAGAACGAGCTGGACCGGATCGAGATCCTGTTCGGGCTGGGTGTGCGCGCGCTCGGGATCGCGTACAGCGAGGGCAACCAGCTGGGCGCCGGACTCAAGGAGCCGCGGGACGGTGGCCTGACCATGTTCGGCCGCCGCGCGGTGGAGCGCATGAACAAGGTGGGCATGTTGATCGACTGCTCGCACTGCGGGGACCAGACCACGTTGGATACGATCGAGTGGTCGGAGCGACCCATCGTGCTCTCGCACATCGGGGCACGCGCGCTGTGGGATTCCAACCGCCTGGCGCCGGACCACGTGCTGGAAGCGTGCGCGGCCAAGGGAGGCGTCATCGGGATCGAGTGCGCGCCCCACACCACGGTGAGCCCCGACCATCCCAAGCACTCGCTCGAATCGTTCATGGACCACTTCGAGCACATCCGGGCGCTGGTGGGGATCGATCATGTCGCGTTCGGCCCCGACACCCTCTACGGGGACCACGTGGGGCTGCACGACGTGTACGCGGCCAACCTCTCCATCAAGGAGTCGCGGGCCGGCAATGCGGCCGCCGACCGTCCGGCCGCTCCGGGCTTCGAGCGGGTCCCGTACGTGCGGGGCCTGGAGAACCCCACCGAAGGCTCGCACAACCTGTTGCGCTGGCTGGTGAAGGCCGGCCATTCCGACGAGGACATCGCCAAGGTGATGGGCGGCAACGTGCTGCGCGTGCTGGACCAGGTGTGGCCCTGAGCCGGACCGGTCCATGGTCCTGAAGCACGCGTGGGGGGTGAGCGTCCTGCTTGCCACTGCGGCGTTGCCGGCGGCGGCTCAAGACACCGCCGGGGCCGGCATGCTGCACGGAATGCGCGCGGAAGTGACCCTCGCGGAGGCGCAGGTCCAGGTGCGTCTCCAGGCGCGGATGTCGGACGTGGGACGGGCGTTCCCGCTCACCGCCCTGGCGTTCACGGACGCGGCGCCGCAGGACCTCGTGCTGGTGCGCGACGGAAGGACCATTCCGCTGGCCGTGCGCGCCGAGGGCCGCCGGTGGATGGCGGAGGCGCCTGCGGTGGGCCTCGACACCGCGCAGGTGGAGTTGCGCTACGTGGTGCCCGTGCCCGTGCCCGGTCCGGGCGACGCGGATGCGCGCGCGGCCGTGCCGCTGTTCGTGCCCGGGACCGGCGTGGGCGCTGTGGCCGCGGACTTCTTCACCGCGGAGATCCGTCTGGCGTCGAACACCCGCCTGGTGGAGAGCTTTCCGTCCGGCTTCCGCGCGGATGGGGAGGGGCGCTACCGGCTGGACCTGTCCACCATGCCCGCCCTGGTGCGCGTGCGCGCCCGTCCGGCGGATGCGAGCGCCCTGACCGGGGTGGGGGTGTTCGAGGCGCTCGTGGTGGCAGTGATCGCGGGCGTGGGCATGCTCGGCTGGCGTCATCTACGTCGGAGCGTGTGACGTGGACCGCTTCGTCTTCTGGGGCGTGTTCGTCGCCTTCGCGGTCATCGTGGTCGCGTACTCGCTCTGGATGGTGCGCACCGAGCGCCGGGAGCGGCAGGAGCACGGCGGGGACGGGGACCGATGAGCACGCGCGTTATGGTCTTCGCGGCCTACTTCGCGTTGGTGTTCGCGATCGGGTGGCTGAGCCTCAAGCGCACGCAGAGCGAGGCCGACTACTGGATCGCCGGCGGGAAGCTGGGCTGGCTGGTGGGTGGGGCCACCATCGCGGCCACGCACGTGAGCGCCGGCACCTTCATCGGCACCATCGGTGTGATCTACACGGTAGGGTGGTCGTTCACGTGGCTGGTGCTGTCCATCCCGCTCGCCTACTGGTTCCTGGCCGCGGTGCTGGCGCCCCGCTTCACGCGTGTCCGGCAGCTCACGCTGCCGGCCTTCATCGAGCGGCGCTACTACTCGAAGCGTGTGCGCGGGCTCGCGGCCGTGATCATCCTCATCGCCACCGTCGTGTACGTGCAGGCGCAGATCGTGGCCGGCGGCCTGATCGCGCATACGATCTTCGGTATCCCCACGTCCTGGGGCATGATCGGCTTCACCGCCATCCTGCTGCTGTACACGGTGGTGGGTGGCATGGTGGCGGTGGTCTACACGGACTTCCTGCAGCTCCTGATCATGGCCGCCGGGGTGTTGTTCGCGGTTCCGCTCGCACTGCGGCAGGTGGGGGGCACCGCCGCCCTCTTCGAGCTGGTGGAGGCGGCCCGGCCCACCGTGTTCACGTGGGAGGGGCTGCCGCCGGCCCTGCTGTTCACCATGGGGCTCTCGTTCCTGCTGGGATCGGTGGCCACGCCCGAGCGGCTCGTGCGGCTCTTCGCCATGCGGGACATGGTCCAGGTCCGCCGCGGGATCCTCTTCGCCATCCTGATGAGCACCGGCATCAACCTGCTGGTGTTCATCCTGGCGCTCGCCAGCATCGTGCTCTTCCCGCGGCTCTCCACGGGAGACCTGGCCATGCCCATGGTCGCGTCCGCCGTGCTGCCTCCGGTGATGGGCACCGTGCTGCTGGCCGCCATCGTCTCGGCCATGATGTCCACGGTGGATTCGCTGTTGATCGTGGCCGGCTCCGCGCTGTCGGTGGACCTCTACCAGAACCTCGTGGCCCCCGACGGCAGCGTCGCCCGCCGCCGCTGGGTCGACCGCATCGGCATCCTGGTGGTGGGGACGCTGCCGGTCGTGCTCGTGCTCGCCGGGGTGGGGGAGGGCGAGCTGGTCCAGTTCATCGTGCTGCTCTTCACGGCGCTCATGGCCGCGTGCTTCTTCATGCCGGTGGTGGGCGGGGTGCTGTGGCGCCGGGCCACCCGGGAGGGGGCCACGGCGGCCATGCTCGGCGGGTTGATCACCACGCTCGGGTGGAAGGCATGGGGGCCCGGGACGCTGGATCCGGTGCTGCCCGGCTTCCTGGTCTCGGCGGTGCTGTTGGTGACGGTGAGCCTGCTCACGCCCCCACCCCCGGCCAGCGCCTGGGAGCCCTATTTCCGGACGGGCGCGGGGACCCCGGACGAATCGGCGCTGGGGTAGGTCGCGAACCGGGACGAGGCTCCGGCCGCCGGTCTACTCCCGGTCGCGCGGGATCGTGTCCTGGGCGTAGCGTCGGACCTCCCGAGCCAGCTCCGCCTGACCCGTGCGGTCCCAGAGATCGGCGAGGTCGTGCAGGATGGTCCGAAGCGCGGAGCGATCGCCGGTGCGCAGCGCGCGTTCGCCGTCGCTGGTGAGGTCGAACAGGTCGGGACGGTCGGTGGCGGGGCGCATGGCGTCGAGGTGGAGAGGAGAGCTCAGCGCGTGCGCGACGGCGCGGGCGCCGACGCTCCGACGAGGAGGACGCGCTCGACCTCATCGAATCCGCCCTTCTTGATCTTGGGGCCACCCAGCTCGTCCGGGGTCGGGAGGATCGGCCCGTCCGTGGGTGCGGTCTCCGTCTCGGGGGCGAGCGGGGAGGAGCCGGCGCAGGCGGTCGCGGTCAGGAGAAGCAGCGGAAGCACGATGCGGAAACGGATCATGAGGTGCTGACGATCTCCAGGAGGCGCGGGCAGCAGTCTTCCGAGCGCACCTGGCAATCCGCGTTCCGCGGGCCGGGCTGGCCATGCGGGAAGTCATAACCTGTTGTCTGTCAGTGTCATGGATCGATTGGTCCGAACCTGCTTCTGAGGTGACGCTCCATCGCTCGCCCTCGCCTGTCGCGGAGGCGCCGCGGCAGGTGCGGGACCGCCCGCCACACGCGTCCGCTGTCCAGTCCCCCGGGCTCCACCCCCTGGCCCGGTGGCTCCGACCCGTCCCCGTCGGGTAGAGAGGATCTCTCGGGGTCGCCACAGCAGGAGTCGTCTTCCATGCGCACATCGCACCCGGGGCGGCCATCCGCCCCCCTGACCGTCTCGCGCTCCCTCCTCGCTGCGACCGTCCGCTGGTTCGTGGTCGCCCTCGCGCTCGGTGTGGGCGTGGCGGCCTGCCGGGACGGCCAGACCGGGGCGCTCACCGCCTTCGGTGACGGCGCCACCATCGAAGGGGACGTCCTCGACACGGATGGCGGCGGCGTGGCCGGTGTGCGCGTCACCCTGGTGGGCGGCGACGGCGTGGCCCGGAGCACCGTGACGGACTCCCGCGGCCAGTACCGCTTCAGCGCCATCGATCCCGGCTTCTGGACCCTGACGGTGGAGCCGCCGCTCGGCTACGTGCCGATCGCGGGGGAGACGCTGCAGCGGCAGATCGACCTGGTGGCGGATGCGGTGGTGCGACAGAGCTTCGTGCTGGCGAGCCTGTGAGGTGGCGCCAGGGTTCGTCCCGGCGCCGTGGACGAGCTCAGCGCATGCGGGTGAAGAGCACGACCCAGCCCCTTACGGATCGAACTCCAGCAGCGCGTGCCGGCGCTCCGGCAACCGCGACCACGGATCCACCTCCACCACCCGGAACAGGGGTGAGAAGCCGATCTTGAGCTTGAGCTCGCGCACGGCTTCGCGCAGCCCCCGCGGGACCTCGCCGCTGGCCAGGCCGTAGCCGTCGGCCGCACGGCCGGAGTTCTCCGCCCGCGAGAACAGCTCGGACTGGGAGGCTGGGGCGCCGAACTCGAAGACCTCCACCATCAGGGCCTCCACCGCCCGGGGCGGGGGGGAGAGCGCCATCTTGTTCTTGAGCACGAACGCCAGGCGGGCCCGCTCGGAGGTGGGGTCCTTCAGCACCGCCTCCACCCCCCACGATCCACCCCCCTCCAAGCGGGCCGCCATGCGGAGACCCTGCACGCTGCGCCCGCGCCGTTCCGGCCGTCCCAGCACGCGTTCCAGCAGGCGGTCCAGCGCCCCGTGCAGCGTCTCGGACTGCCCGATCGGCGTGGCGAAGTCCAGCGCCGCCCGAATGGGGCGGGGACGGTGCCAGGGCCGGACGGGATCGATGCGGCGACCGGTGCCCCACGCCCAGGCGTTGCGGCCATCCTCCCCGAACTGGGCCACCAGCGAGGACTCGGGCAACGCGCACAGCTCTCCCAGCGTGCCCAGGGACAGCCGCTCCAGGCGCTCCAGGGTGAGGGGCTCCAGCGGAAGCGCGTTCACGGGACAGCGGGCCAGGAAGGCGGTCAGCTCCTCCTCCCGCACCACCCGGGGCCGACCGGGCGGGGCGGAGACGGCCGCCACCCAGGCCCCGAAGCGGCCCGGTGCCCACCCGGCCCGGATGGAGGCCACGAGGGGGCGGGGCAGGACGGCCAGCAGGGTCCGGAGCGCCCGGTGGGCCTGCTGGACCGGCGAGCCGTAGAGCCGTCCCAGCCCGTCCATCCCCAGATAGATGCGCCCGCGACCCGCGGGCTCCAGGACCGGGCTCACGCCGGAGAGCGCCTCCAGCATCTCGTCCATGGCCGCATCGTAGTGGGCCGGGTCGGGCTCGAGCAGGGTCAGCGCCGGGGAGAGGCCCACCGCCTGGGAGACGAGCATGCCGGGGCGGACACCGGCCTCGGCGGCTCGCTCCGAGACCTGCCAGATCTCCCGACGCGCTCCCTCACGGGGAGACAGGAGCGCGACCGAGGTGGTGTCCAGCTCGGGAGTGCGGGCCAGCTCCAGGCGCAGCTCGAAGGTGGGCAGCCACAGGCACAGGGCCAGACGGCTTCCAGGCTCGCGGCGCACTTCGGTATGGGCGTAGCGGCCCTGGCGGATCGACAGTTGGGACAGGTGCGCATGGAGGGCGTCCGACATGGGAAAGGTCCCAGACAGCCTTGGGTGACCGAACAAAAACCGAAAGTCGAAGATAGAGGGCGGGTGGGACAGGCAGCAAGGGTGTGGGAGTGCTACACCGGGTTGTTGCGATCTTGCAACGAGAGCGCGGCGAACGGTCCGCCGCCGAGACGCGAAAAGTCGGCTTCCAAGAGACGGGATCCGATCACAGGGCCCGGTTCAAAACCCTGTACCGGCAACGCTTTCCCGGTCGTCAGTTCTCTTGGAAGCCGACTCGCGTTCGCTTCGCGTAGGGGCCGTACAACATTGATCCTGACGGCACCTTCGTCAAGACGGATTGGCACGAAATGGGCCACCCGGTGACCGCCAGCGGTCAGGTGCCCGCTCCGCCGGCTCGGCTCGAGCCCGCCGCGTGCTCCGGTGCGCTTCCCTGGACGCGCGGAACCGACCTCCGACCGGTCGTCCGTCTCGCCTTGTCGCTCCTCCGGGGTCCGTCTAGCTTCGGGCCTCCACGCCGGCCCGCCGCGCACCCCGACCCATCTTCCGGAGCCACGAGCCCGTCATGACCTCCCCCGCGTCCGCCCCCGTCTTCACGTCGGAGGAGCGGAGCCGGTGAGCGTCCGTGGCAGCCCGGCCTCCGGGTTCCAGCCGCACGCGTCTCCGGGGAGCCGTGGCGTCTCGCGCCTGCCGACCACGAACCCGTGGCGGATCCGGCCGGAACCGCCATCCACGAGAGCCAGTAGAGGGGGTCCATGGATGTCTCGCTGAGCACCCGTTCCACGCCCGCCCGCACCGCTCCGTCCTTCCTCGCGTTCGGATTGTTCTCCGGCGAGAACGCCGTCCCCGCCGTGGTCCCGGACACCATCCGCGCCGTCGTCGAGGACGCCCTGGCCGCGAACGAGATCCGCACCGACGAGGGGGAGCAGCAGCTGCTCGCCGGAGGAAGGGGCGAGGAGCGGTTCCGCGTCCTGGTGCTGGGTCTGGGTGCCAAGGGGGACTTCGACGAGGAGCGCATGCGCCGCGCGGCCGGCCGGGCCGTGCGTGCCGCGGAAGGGGCCCGGACCGGCACGGTGTCGCTCCTGCTTCCCACCGTGGGACGACGGGCGGGCGAATTGGCGCGGGCCGCCGTGGAAGGTGCGGTGCTGGCCGCCTGGCGCTTCGAGGAGCTGAAGGCTCCGGCCGAACCGGGCAAGGAGAAGCCTCGCGTGCAGGCGCTCGAGCTGATCGTACCGGGGGGCACGCGGGGGCAGCTCAACCGCGAGGTGCGCGACGGCCTGGCCGCGGCCCGGGGCGCCAACCTCGCGCGTACCCTGCAGTCCCGCCCCGGCAACGTGGCCACGCCCACGCACCTGGCCGAACAGGCGCGGGAGATGGCCGAGGCGGCCGGACTGGAGATCGAGATCTTCGACCGGGCCGCCCTCGAGGAGCTGGGCATGCACGCCCTGCTGTCCGTCTCGCGCGGGTCCGTCGAGGAGCCGCGGCTGATCGTGATGCGGCACAACGGCGGGCGGGCTGCCGATCCGCCCCTCATCCTGGTGGGCAAGGGGCTGACCTTCGATGCCGGTGGCATCTCCATCAAGCCCGCCGCCGGCATGGAGGACATGAAGTACGACATGTCCGGGGGCGCCGCCGTCATCGGCGCCATGCAGGCCATCGCGGAGGCCAAGGTGCGCGCCAACGTCATCGGCATCGTGCCCTCCAGCGAGAACCTCCCGTCGGGAAGCGCCACCAAGCCCGGGGACGTCATCGGGAGCTACGGCGGCAAGTCCATCGAGGTCATCAACACCGACGCCGAAGGCCGTCTCATCCTGGCGGACGCCCTCGCCTACGCCGTCGAGCAGGAACCCGCGGCCATCGTGGACTGCGCCACGCTGACGGGTGCCGTGGTCATCGCGCTCGGCCACCAGGCCGCCGCCGTGCTCGGGAGCGACGACCGCCTCGTGTCCGAGCTGGAGAAGGCCGGAGCGCGCAGCGGCGAGCGTGTGTGGCGCCTGCCGCTCTATCCCGAATACCGCAAGCAGCTCGACAGCGACGTGGCCGACCTCAAGAACGTGGGCGGCCGACCGGCGGGCACCATCACGGCCGCCATGTTCCTGAAGGAGTTCGTGGGCGACGTCCCGTGGGCGCACCTCGACATCGCGGGCACCGCGTACGGAGACGGCGCTCTTCCCTATCAGCGGAAAGGCGCCCTGGGCGTGCCCACCCGCCTCCTGTTCGAATGGGTGCGGACGCGCGCCGCCTGAGTCCCCGCAGGAGCTACGCAGCGCTCCGGCCGGCGTCCGTTCCGGCCGGAGCGCTCGTCGTTCTCGCGTGCGCCGCGGCGGGTCTCGGCGCGCAGGCCGCGCCTGACAGCCTACCCGCGGACACGACTGCTCTTGCTGCGCCGGCTGACTCTGCCGCGGTGGTGAACCTCCCCGGGCTCGCCGATCCGGTCGCGCTCCGGCCCGAGCGTGCCGGGGTGTGGGTGTGGGAGCGCGACGGTATCTACTTCGCTCCGGGGCTGACGCTGGCGGACCTGCTGCGCACCGTCCCCGGCCTCCGGATCGTGCAGGGCGGCGACTACGGCGCGCCGATGGTCGCGGCCGCCTTCGGCGCCACGGCGGGGCGCGTGCGCGTGATCCAGGACGGCGTGGAGCTGGTGCCGCTCCAGGGGGGCGTCGTGGACCTGTCCCTGGTCGGGCTCGCGGGGCTGGACCGCGTGCGCGTGGAGCGTGCTCCCGGTGGTGTCGAGATCCGACTCGACAGCCGGCGGTTCGACGATCCGCGTCCCTACAGCCAGATCGAAGCCGGCACCGGCGACCTGGAGACCAACTTCTTCCGGGGCACCTTCGCGTTGCCGCGGGCACCCGGTGGCTCGCTGGTGGCCACGCTCGACCGCGTGGATACCCGCGGGCGGGGTGGGGAGGACCGCGGCGTCGCGAGTGGCGCCTTCCTGCGCTACACGATCGCGCCGCGTGAGCGCTTCGGCGCGGAGGTGTCCCTGCTCAAGCGCTCGGCCCAGCGCAGCGTCTACGCGCCCGCCGACGTGGACCGCACGGACTGGATCGGACGCATGCGCTTCGCGCCCACGGAGGATCTCACGCTGGGTGTGTTCGGAACGTCCTCGTCGGTGGAGGCCAGCGACTCGTTCTCGGTTCCCGGTGTGCGCCAGGTGGGACTCGAGGCGGGATGGTCACGCGAGGGCGCGCGCGTCGACGGCTCGGTCCGGCGGATCGACGGAGACGGGCTTCCGTCCTGGACGATGGACGCGCGTGCCACGCTCGCCTCCACCACGTTCGGCGGGGTCGGTGCCGGGCTCCGTCGCGAATCGTGGGAGGGCGTCAGCGCACTGCGCACACACCTGTCCGCGTGGTCGGCCCCGCTGTACGGCGTGTCCGTCTTCGCGGAGCTGGACCGGGGCAGCGTCGGCGTGCCCTGGCGAGGAGTCATCTCGCCGGACGATTCGCTCTTCGCGGGATTTCCGTCCACGCCGCGCGCGCTCGACGAGCGCACCACGCGACGTCTGGGCGCGTCCTTCGCCGCTGCCGGCGTCACCTTGCGGGGCGCGCGGCTGTCGCTGGACGTCGACTCCATCTCCCCGTACGGCCTCGTCTTCGACGCCACCGAAGGCCGGGTCGCGGGTGGCGAGCGGCAGGGCTGGGAGGCGGAGGCCACCCTCCCGCTCCTGATCTTCGACGGATTGTCGGCGCGCGGGAGCGCGGTGCTCTGGGACGACGAGGCGCCCTGGCCCTACCTGCCGCGACTGCAGTACGACGCCAGCGTGCTCTTCCATGACACCTTCCTGCCGACGGGCAACCTGGAGGTGCTCATCGAGACGGGCGTGCGCGAGCGCGAGGCCATGGACGTGTTCGTCGCCGATACCAGCACCGCGGGTGCGGCGCCGACGCTCGCCCAGGTGCCCTTCCACCAGAGCTGGTTCGCGCGCCTGCACATCCGGATCGTCTCCGTCCAGCTCTTCGTGACCTGGGAGAACCTGACCATCCGCCGCAACAACCAGGACTTCCCCGACCGGCTGCTTCCGCTCACACGCGCGGCGTACGGCGTGCGCTGGGCCTTGTGGAACTGAACGGCGGCTGGCCGCACCGCTTTCCGGAGATCTGAATGATCCGCAGCATGACCGGATTCGGAGAATGCACGCGCGAGACCGAGCGCGGCACCCTCCGCGTCGAGATCAAGAGCGTCAACCACCGCTTCTTCAACTCCAGCATCCGTCTCCCTTCCGGCGCCGACCGCTGGGAGGCCCGCGTGGTGGAGCTGCTGAAGGAGTCCGTGCAGCGCGGACACGTGACGTATTCGCTCGGCTGGGAGCGTGGCAGCATCTCCCGCGACGGCACGCTCCCCGAGCTGGATCTGGAGCGGGCCCGTGCCTATCACGGTGCGTTGTTGCAGATGCAGGAGGAGCTGGGTCTGGCCGGCCCTCCGGACCTGCGCACCATGGCGCGCTTCAGCGACCTCTTCCGCGCGGATCCGGGGGCGCGCGTCTTCGAGATCGAGGAAGACCTCCTCGTGGAGATGACACGCGCCGCGCTGGTGGGCTTCGTCGAACAGCGGCGCGCCGAAGGCACGCGTCTCGAGGCCGATCTGCGACGCGCCCTGGGCGTGCTGCTGGAGCTGGCCGCGGTCGTGGAGGAGCGCGCACCGCAACGTCTGCTCGCCGAGCGCGATCGGTTGCGGACGCAGATCCGCGAGCTCACCGAGGGTGTGGAGGTGGACGAGGACCGCTTGGCGCGCGAGGTGGCCTATCTGGCCGAGCGCTGGGACCTGAACGAGGAGCTGGTGCGGCTGCGCTCGCACGTGCAGCTCTTCACCGAGGCGCTGGACGGCCCCGATCACGAGGGGGTGGGGAAGCGCCTCGGTTTCGTGGTCCAGGAGATGAACCGCGAGGCCAACACCATCGCCTCCAAGGCCAACGACGCGACCATCCAGCGTGCGGCGGTGGGCATGAAGGAGGAGATCGAGCGGATCCGCGAGCAGGTGGAGAACGTCGAGTGAGCCGCTCGGGACGGCGGCTTCCCTCGAGCGCGGTGCCCTCCGGCGCCGCCCGCCCGCAGACGGGGCCATGAGCGGACGCGCGTCGGCGCTGGTCCTCGTGGCGCCCAGTGGGACGGGCAAGACCACGGTGGCGCACGCGCTGGTGCGCACGGATCCCCGCTACGTCTTCTCCGTGTCGGCCACCACGCGCGCCCCCCGCGGCCAGGAACGCGATGGGGTGGACTACCACTTCCTGGAGGAGGAGACCTTCCGCGCCCGCATCTCCAGGGGCGAGCTGGCCGAGTGGGCCCAGGTGCACGGTCGGCTGTACGGCACCCCGTTGGAGAACTTCGCGGCCGCGCGCCGCGAGGGTCGCACCCTGGTCCTGGACATCGACGTCCAGGGCGCGCTCCAGGTCCAGGCGAAGGTGCTGGACGCGGTCTGCGTCTTCCTGCTGCCCCCCTCGGGCCGGGTGCTCCTGGAGCGCCTGCGCGGTCGGGGCACCGAGACCGAGGCCGAGACCCGGGCGCGGCTGCGCACCGCCCTGGACGAGCTCGACCAGGCGAGCGGCTTCCGGCATCTGCTGGTCAACGAGGACGTCCAGGACACGGTGCGGGTACTGCGGGGCTGGGCGGAGAGCGGACCGCCGTCCACGGCGGCGGCCCCGGAGCTCCGCGACCGGGTCACGGAGATCGCCGCGACCCTCCAGGGCGAGCTGGCCCGCGAGGGCGGTTGAGCCCTGGTGTGGGCGGGGCCGGGGTGCCTCCCGGCGCCTCTCCCCGATACTCTGGTTCGATGTCGAGTCCGGTCCCCCGACCCCAGATGCTCACCCGGGACACCCCCTTCGTGGACCTGGGGCAGCGTCCCGCGCTCCTCGTCGTGCCCGCGGCCAGGGTCACCGGGGCCGTGCTCCTGATCCTGGGGGTGGGGCTCCTGCTCCTGGGGGCGGTCGGCCTCGCGCGGGTGCTCCCCCGCACGCCCCGTCCGTGGGACCTGGTGCTGCCCCTGGCCGCGTTCGCGGTCTTCGGCGCCTGGATGGCGGTCACCGCCGCGCGCACGCTGCTCGTCGAGCGGACCTTTCGGTTCGACGCCGACACGGTGACGATGTCGCGCCGTGGGCTCACCGGGAGGGCGGGGTGGACCGAGCCCTACTCCGGCTTCGAGGGTATCGCCCTGCGGCGCGTGCTGCTTCCCGCCCGCTACGGTGTGGGACGAACGGTCCAGCAGGTGGAGCTGGTCCACCGGGATGGCCGCCGCACCGTCCGCCTCCTGACCGCGGATCCGGACACGATCGCCGGAGAGCGGGTCCGGGCCTACGCGGACGCCTGTGCCCGGCAGCTCGGGGTGGCCCGGCTCCCGGAACGAGGGACCCGCCCGTCCGGAGAAGGAGGAGGAGACGCAGTCCGCTCCCGTTGAGCGCCCGGGGCCGCCCCCCTGACCGCACACCCCACGGGGGGTTATACTTCCGATCTTTCCCGCACCGGCCCGCACGACCCCGAAGGAGCCCCGATGCGCGTCTTCACCCCTGCCGAGATCGCGGCCAGCACCCAGAGCAAGTACCTGGGCGTTCTGGTCTCCGCCAAGTATGCCCGCGAGCTGAACGCGCTCCCGCACGAGGCCATGAGCCTCGGGGAGCAGAAGAAGCTCACCACGCGGGCGCTGGAGGCTCTGACCTCCGGTCAGATCGAATTCCGGCTCGTCAAGCGCCGCCGCCGCAACGAGTAGTCCCGTGGCCCCACGGGAGCTGACCCCACGTCGCCCCTGGAGGGGTCGCCGGGTGGTGCTCGGCGTCTCGGGGGGCATCGCTGCGTACAAGTCCGTCCAGGTGGCGCGGGACCTGACCCGCCTCGGCTGCGTCGTGGATGTCGTCCTCACGGAGGGTGCCACCCGGTTCGTCCAGCCACTCTCGTTCGAAGGCGTCACCGGTCGGCCCGTCCATACCCATCTCTTCCAGACGGACGGCGCGGCCCTCCACATCCGGCTGGGTCAAGACGCCGACGCGGTCTGCGTGGCCCCTGCCACGGCCGACCTGCTGGCGCGCGCGGCCCAGGGGCGCGCCGACGACCTGCTCACCACCACGCTGCTGGTGACGCGCGCTCCGGTCGTGCTCTGCCCGGCCATGAACACCGCCATGTGGGAGCATCCGCAGACGGCTGCCAACGTCCGCCATCTCGCGGACGTCCTCGGCTACCGCATCGCCGGACCGGGCACCGGAGCGCTCGCCCACGGGGAGGCCTCCGGGGCGGGTCGCATGCTGGAGCCGGACGACATCGTGGCGCACGTGGGCCGAGCCCTGGAGAGCCCCGGACCGCTGCACGGGCGCTCCGTCCTGATCACGGCCGGGCCCACGCGCGAGCCGCTGGATCCCGTCCGGTACCTGGGCAACCGCTCCTCCGGACGCATGGGGTGGGCGCTGGCCGAGGCCGCCTGGCGGCGGGGTGCGGAGGTGACGTTGATCGCGGGGCCTACCGCGCTCCCCGACCCGGTGGGCGTACGGGTCGAGCGCGTGGAGCGCGCGGAGGAGATGCTGGAGGCGGCGTCCCACCATGTCCCGCACGCGGACGTGCTGATCTTCGCGGCCGCGGTGGCCGACTACCGGCCCCGGAGCCCGGCCGCGCAGAAGCTCAAGCGCGAGCGTGGTGCGCCCACCGTCGATACGGTCGAGAACCCGGACGTGGCCGCGAGCCTCACCCCGTTGCGCAAGAGCGGAAGCTTCGCCGTGGGATTCGCCCTGGAGACAGAGGACCTGGTCGAGCGCGCGCGCGGCAAGCTGGCGCGCAAGGGGTTCGACCTGATCGTCGCCAATCCCGCGGACGAGCCCGATGCCGGTCTCGACGTGGAGACCAATCGCGCGACCCTCGTCGCAGCGGACGGGAGCATCGAGGCTGTCGCGCTGATGCCCAAGACGGAGCTCGCCGAACTCATCCTCGACCGCGTGGGCGCGGCGCGCTCGCGCCTGCCCGCGTGAGCGACGCCCTGCGCCGGTACCTGGCGCAGCAGATCGAGCTGGGGGGGCGGGATGTCTTCCTCGACACTGCCGAGGCCGGTACGCTGCGGGCTCTGCTCGCAGGCGGCCTGTCGCTGCCCGTGGCCGCCCCGCCTCCGACGGCACCGCACCGGGACGCATCCGCGCCGTCCGTCGCGACTCCGCGGACCGCGCCGTCGTCCACGGCTTCCGCTCGCGGGGCCGGGTCGCCAGCCCACGCCACTCCTCCTGCCGGCGACGCCTACGAGGCGCTACGGGAGGAGGCGCTGGGCTGCACGCGCTGTCGCCTTGCCGAAGGGCGCACGCAGGTGGTGTTCTCCGACGGCGTGCCCGATGCGCGCCTGGTCGTGGTCGGGGAGGCACCCGGTGCGAACGAGGACGCGACCGGCCTGCCCTTCGTCGGTGCCGCCGGGCAGCTCCTCGATCTGTTGTTGGCGGCGGTGGGCCTCTCCCGCACCGAATCGGTCTACATCTGCAACGTGCTCAAGTGTCGGCCGCCGGGGAACCGCAATCCGCTCCCGGACGAGATCGAAGCGTGCTCCTCCTACCTGAAGCGCCAGCTCGCGCTCGTGCAGCCCGAAGCGCTACTGGCCGTGGGGACGTTCTCGGCCCAACTTCTCACCGGCACCTCGGATCCCATCGGCAAGCTGCGCGGCACGGTGCATACCTACGAAGGCACACCGCTCGTCGTCACCTACCATCCAGCCGCGTTGCTACGCAACCAGGGTTGGACGCGTCTGACGTGGGACGACCTGCAACTCCTGCGTGACGTGATGGACGCTTCCGCATGACCGCCGTCCCCGACGCGTACTCGGCCGCCGCACCGCGCTTCGATCGGCGCCCACCCTCGTCGCTGGAGGCGGAGGCGTCGGTGCTGGGTGGGATGTTGATCGATCCGGACTCGGTCACCAAGGTCGTCGAGATCCTCAACGACGCCATGTTCTCGCGGGAAGCCAACCGCCGGCTCTTCCGCGCCATGGTGCGCCTGTTCCAGACGGCGCAGGCCATCGACGTCATCACGGTCTCCGAAGAGCTCAAGAAGACGAACGAGCTCGAATCGGCCGGCGGAGTGCAGTACCTGTCGGAGCTGCTGGACGCGGTGCCGACCGCCGCGAACATCACCTACCACGCGCGCATCGTGCGCGACAAGGCCATCCTGAGGCGCCTCATCGAGCAGGCGTCCTCCATCATCCAGGATGCGTACGAGCAGGGCGAGCGCGCCGTGGAGGAGATCCTGGATGAAGCGGAGTCCCGCATCTTCCAGGTGGCGCAGAGCCAGGAACGCGAAGGCTTCGTCTGGATCAAGGAGATCCTGTGGCCGGCGTTCGAGCACATCGAGCATCTGCAGCAGTCGAAGTCCGGCATCACCGGCGTACCCAGCGGATTCTCCGATCTGGACAAGATGACGTCCGGGCTCCAGGCGGGCGACCTGATCATCGTGGCGGCGCGTCCGTCGATGGGGAAGACGTCGTGGGTGCTCAACGTGGCGCAGAACGCCGCCATCGACCACCAGGTGAAGGTCGGCATCTTCTCGCTGGAGATGTCGAAGGAACAGCTCGTCCAGCGCCTGCTCTGCGCCGAAGGGCGCATCGATCTGCAGAAGCTGCGCAAGGGACAGCTGGATGCCGACGAGTACCAGCGCCTGGCTGCCTCTGCGGCGCACCTGAACACGGCGCCCATCTGGATCGACGATCAGGCCGGCATCTCGCTCCTGGAGATGCGCGCCAAGGCGCGGCGCCTCAAGGCGGAGACCGACCTGGGCCTGGTGGTGATCGACTACCTGCAGCTCATGTCGGGCGGCAAGCGCTCCGAGAACCGCCAGCAGGAGGTCAGTGAGATCTCGCGCGGGCTCAAGGCGTTGGCCAAGGAGCTGGACGTGCCCGTGATCGCGCTCTCCCAGCTCAGTCGTGCGCCGGAGCAGCGCAGTGGCAACCGGCCGCAGCTCTCCGACCTGCGGGAATCCGGCTCGATCGAGCAGGATGCCGATATCGTCATGTTCCTGTACCGCGAGGAGTACTATCTCATCCAGGCAGGCGAGTTGGACCGTGCGCGTGACGTGGAGGGACAGGCGGATCTGATCGTGGCCAAGCAGCGCAACGGCCCCACCGGCCGGGTGGAGCTCTACTTCAACAAGGCGTACACGCGCTTCGACTCGGTGGACCGGCACGCCACCGCGCCGGTGGCGGCGGCCGACGACTTCGGCGAGTTCTGAGCGCGTGCGCGTCGGTGTGGTGCTTCCGGCGGCGGGTGCGGGCGTCCGCATGGGCGGTGCGCCCAAGGCGTTCCTCGAGGTGGCCGGCCGTCCCCTCCTGGCCTGGTCATTGGACGTCTTCCTGGCCGATCCGCGGGTCGAGGTCGTCGTGGTGCTGCTGCCCCCCGGCGCCGCGGTCCCCGACTGGGTGGAGGAGCTGGCCCCGCGCGTCCGCGTCGCGCCCGGCGGGGAGACCCGCACGGCATCCGTGGCGGCCGGGCTGGATGTCCTTCCGGATGGGATCGACACGGTCGTGGTACACGACGCCGCCCGACCGCGCGTGGACCTGGGTGCGCTCGACCGCTGCCTTGCGGTCGCCGCTCAGGACATCGCGGCGGTGGTCGGTCATCCCGCCGTGGACACCATCAAGGAGGTGGAGGACGGAGTGGTGCAGGGGACGCCCGACCGACGTCGCCTCTGGCAGGTCCAGACGCCGCAGGTCTTCCCGCGTACGCTTCTGCAGCACGCACACGCGGCCGCCCGCGCCACCGGCGTGGACGGGACCGACGACGCCGCCC
Source organism: Gemmatimonadota bacterium (assembly GCA_041390125.1). Taxonomy (NCBI): domain Bacteria; kingdom Pseudomonadati; phylum Gemmatimonadota; species Gemmatimonadota bacterium. Next base: position 97,170 of record JAWKQN010000009.1, read on the forward strand.
TGCTCGAGCGGGCAGGGCTTCCCGTGCAGGTCGTGGAGGGCAGCCGCTGGAACCTGAAGGTGACCGTGCCGGAGGACCGGGCGGTGGCGGAGAGCCTGCTGGCGCGTGCGCCGAGGCGGAGCGCCCCGCCCTCCACCGAGCGGGGCTGGGCGGCCCTCGTGACCCACGTCAGGTCGGGCGGCCTGATCGCCTACCCGACCGGCACCGTGTACGGGTTCGGGGGCGCGGCCACCCCGGAGGGGGTGGCGGCGCTCGCGCGCCTGAAGCACCGCGAAGTGGCCCGGAAGCCGTTCCTGATCCTGCTGGAAGGTCCGGATGCGGCGCCCGGCCTGGCCTGGTCGGAGGAGGCGCGTCGGCTGTCCCGGGCGTTCTGGCCGGGCCCGCTCACCCTGATCGTCGGGGATCCCCGGCGGACCTTTCCGGCCGGCGTGCGTGGGCCCGAAGGCGGGGTGGCCGTCCGGGTGGATGCCCACCCGGTGGCCACCGAGATCGTCCGGCGGCTGGGGGCCCCCCTGACGTCGTCCAGCGCGAACGCGCCGGGACAGCCGCCGGCCACGGACGGCCGGGGTGCGCTGGAGGCGCTGGAGGCGCTGGGCGCCGACGCCTCCGTCTGGGTGATCGACGCGGGGCCGGTCTCCGGCGGCGCCTCCTCGACGCTCGTGGACATGACCGGGCCCACGCCCAGATTGATACGCGCAGGCGCGCTCCCTCCCGCGAGGATCCGCGAGCATGTCCGACTCGACGGCTGACGTCCCCGAGGCTCCCCACCCGGAGCCCTACCGGCTCCTGTTCGTGTGTACGGGCAACACGTGTCGCAGCCCGATGGCGGAGGTCATCGCCCGGGAGCAGGTGCGGCGGCGGGGCTGGCCGCACGTGGAGGTGGGGTCGGCTGGGACATTCGCAAGCCGCGGAGGCCCGGCCGCCGAGGAGGCCCGTCGCGTGGCGGCGGAGCACGGGTTGGACCTGGAGGACCACCGCAGTCGGCCGCTGTCCGCGGAGGACGTGACGCGCGCGGACGTCATCCTGGGGATGACCGCCAGCCACGTGGAGATGGCGGCCGGGCTCGGGGCGGGGGAGCGGGTGGCGCTCCTCGCGGAGCTGGGAGGGGGCGTGGCCGAATCGGTCCCCGATCCGATCGGGCAGGGCATCGACGCCTACCGGGCCACGTGGCGGGTGCTCGAGCGCTGGATCGACGGCGTGCTGACCCGTCTGGAGCCGGTGGTGGCCCCATGAGCGTGACATCGGCCACACGGATCTTCGCCCTGCTGGGCGATCCGGTCGCTCATTCGCGTTCGCCGCTGATGCAGAACGCGGCCCTGGCGGCCGCCGACAAGGATGGGGTCTACGTGGCGCTGCGCTGCGACGAGGCCTCCTTCCCGCACATGCTCCGGGGGATCGCGCTGGCCGGCGGCGGCGGGAACGTGACGCTGCCGCACAAGGAGCGCGCCGCACGCGTGGTCGACGAAGGCACCGAGGATGTCCGCCGCACCGGGGCCTGCAACACCTTCTGGCTGGAGGACGGGCGGATCTGCGGAGACAACACCGACGTGGAGGGCTTCCGCCGCGCCCTGGACCTCTCGTTCCCCGGATCGCGCGTCGGCTGGCGGGTGCTGCTCCTGGGCGCCGGCGGCGCCGCGCGCGCCGTCCTGGTGGCCCTGTTGGACGAAGGCGTGGAGCACGTGGCCCTCCTCAACCGCACCGTGGAGCGCGCGCGCTCGGTGTCGCGGCGCATCGGCGGCGAGCGCGTGCGGGTCGTCGAATCGGTGGAGTCCCTGGCCCGCGAGCGCTTCGACCTGGTCGTCAACTCCACCTCCCTCGGGCTGGGCGCGAGCGATGCCCGGCCCCTGGACCTGCGCCAGGTCGGGGAGGTGGGCGCGGTCTTCGACCTCCTCTACGGACGCGATACCGCGCTGCTCCGGGACGCTCGTGCGGCGGGACTGCCGAGCGCGGACGGGAGCGCCATGTTGCTCCACCAGGGTGCGGTGGCGTTCGAGCGCTGGTGGGGGGAGCCGGCTCCCGTGGAGGCCATGGAGCGCGCGCTGGGGCTTCCGGCACCGGCATGAGGCCCGGCGGGTGGGCCCGGCTTCTGGACCGGGTGCTCCCGCCCGCCTGCCCGGGTTGCCTCGGCCCCCTCGCCGTCCCATCCGACCCGCTCTGCGCCCGCTGCAGGCTCCGGTTGGCCCCGCTCCCGTGGCCCCGCTGCGACCGGTGCGGGGTGCCCCGGGGCACGGGTGCGGAGGGGCTGCCCTGTCGGGAGTGCGCCGGCTGGCCCGCGTCGCTGGCGTGGGCCCGGAGCGCGGTCGCCTTCGACGGTCCCGCCGTGCGGCTGGTGCACGGCCTCAAGTACCAGGGCTGGTGGCGGGTGGCCGACCTCATGGCCGCGCACATGGCACCGTTGTTGGCGGGGGTGCGCGGCGTGCTGGTCCCGGTGCCGACCACGCCCGGCCGCGCCCGGATCCGGGGCTACAACCAGGCTGAGCTGATCGCACGTAAGCTGTCCCTGGAGGCGGGGTTGGACGTCTTCGACGTGCTGGAGCGGGCCCCCGCCCGACGCTCCCAGGTCGCCTTGCCTCGCCTGGAGCGCATGGCTAACGTGGTGCAGGCCTTTCGGGTGCGGTCCGCGGCGCGGAGCGGGCTCCGGGGGGCCGAACTCATTTTGGTGGACGACGTCCTCACCACGGGAGCGACCGCCGCCGCCGTCGCGGGCGCGCTCTCCCGGGCCGGCCTCGCCCGCCTCGCGATCGTCACGTTCGCACGGACCCTTCCTCCGGGAGCCCGGGCGACGCCTCCATAGGAGCTCCACCGCACATGGCCATTCGCGTCGCCATCAACGGCTTCGGCCGCATCGGCCGCAACGTCCTGCGCGCGGCCAAGGAATCCGGCCGCACGGACCTCGACTTCGTGGCCGTCAACGACCTGACGGACAACGCCACGCTGGCGCACCTGCTCAAGTACGATTCGGTCCACGGGGCCTACCCGGGTACGGTGGAGCTCTCCGACGACGGGCTCGTCGTGGACGGCGACGCGCTCAAGGTGCTCTCCGAGAAGGACCCGGCCCGGCTTCCCTGGAAGGATCTGGGGATCGACATCGTCATCGAGTCGACGGGTCGCTTCACCGACCGGGACAAGGCCGCCGCGCACCTCGAGGGCGGGGCGCGCAAGGTGATCATCTCCGCGCCGGCCAAGAAGGAGGACATCACCGTGGTCATGGGCGTCAACCACGAGGCCTACGATCCCGACAGCCACCACGTGATCTCCAACGCCAGCTGCACCACCAACTGTCTCGCGCCGGTGGTCAAGGTCCTGCTGGACCGGTTCGGTTTCGAGAACGGCTTCATGACCACGGTCCACTCCTACACGAACGACCAGCAGATCCTCGACGCGCCCCACAAGGACCTGCGGCGCGCGCGCGCGGCCGCCATGTCCATCATCCCCACCACCACGGGCGCGGCCAAGGCGACCGGCCTGGTGCTCCCCACCGTGAAGGGACGGATCGACGGCATCGCCATGCGGGTCCCCACACCGGACGTGTCCGTGGTGGACCTGGTGGCCACGGTCGGAAAGGCCACCAGCACCGAAGAGGTCAACCAGGCCTTCCGCGAGGCCGCCGAAGGCGACCTGCAGGGCATCCTGGCCTACTCGGACGAGCCGCTGGTGTCCATCGACTACACCGGCCACCCCGCCAGCTCGATCGTGGACGGGCTGTCCACGAACGTGTCCGGGACCCTCGTCAAGGTCATGTCCTGGTACGACAACGAGTGGGGCTACTCGCAGCGCGTGGTCGATCTGACCGCCTACGTGGGCGAGCGCCTGGGCGTGAACGTCTGACGGCTGACCTCCGTGGGTCCCGGCACGCGCCGGGGCCCGCGGGTCGGGCTCCAGGGTGTAACGAGCCTCTCCTCCTCCTCGTATGGTCCGGCCGATGCGAGACTCCAAGCTCTCGAGGGCGCGCACCGACGCGCAGGCGGCGCCGGGCAGCGCGCTTCCGGCCGACTTCGTCGTCTGGTACGATGAGCACCGGCCCACGGTCTTCCGGTACGTGCGGTTCCGCCTTGCCACCCGCGAGGCGGCGGAGGACGTGACCTCGGAGGTCTTCCTGAAAGCGCTGCGGTCCTTCGGGCGCTACGATCCCGCCAAGGCCTCGCCGCGTACCTGGCTGCTACGGATCGCCCGCAACGCGGTCACCGACCACCTGCGGGCGCTGCGGCGGCGTGGCTCGCTGCACGTCTCGCTGGACAAGGTGCCGGACCTCGTGTCGGGCGACGACTCGCCCGAGGTACGGTTGGTGCGGGAAGAGCGCGTGCAGCGCATCCTGAACGCCAGCAAGCGCCTTCGGCGCTCGGACCAGGAGATCCTCTCGCTCCGCTACGGGACCGGCCTCTCCAACCAGGAGATCGCCGAGACCATGGACGTGAGCCAGAACGCCGTGGCCGTCCGGATCCACCGGGCGCTCAAGCGGCTGAAGGACACGCTCGACCTCGATGCGGTCGAGCGGAGTTGACCCTCCACGAGGACGAGATGCTCGCCTCTCGCGATAGAGAACAGATGCCTGCCGACCTGCTCGAGCTCCATCGGGAGCTGGAGACGATCGACATCCACGAGCGGCCCTCGTTCGGACCGGAGCTCCGGGCCGAGCTGGAGGACGCCGCCCGGCGCGGCTGGACCCGCCCCCGCCCGCGGACGCGGGTGCCCATGCTGATGGCCGCCTCGATCGTGCTGCTGTGCGGCCTGATCGCCGCGCCGTCGGCGCGGGCGTCGATCGTCGAGCTGCTCGGCGCCGTGCAGACCCGGCTTGGAGGCGCCCCGGAGGTCGCTCCGCGGCCCGTGCCGGTGTCCCTCGAGCCACCCGGCAGCACCGACCTGGAGCAGGACCCGGTCTTCATCCCCCTGGCCGCGGCCCAACCGGAGGCCGAGCCCGTGGAGACGCCGGCACCGTGGTCGGGCACGCTCGCCGACCTGGCGCCGTACGACGCGTATCCATCCCTGCTCGATCGAGACGGCGTCGACGACCTGGTGCGCTGGTTCTATCCCGACCGCCTGGAGCGGCAAGGGGTGGGAGGGGTGGTGCGCCTGATCCTGTGGGTCGAGGCCGACGGCAGCGTGGCCGACCGCCAGGTGGCGCGCACCTCCGGCAACGCCGCGCTGGATGCGGCCGCGCTGCGCGCCGCGGAGCACTTCCGGTTCACGCCGGCGCGCCGACGCGGACAGCCCGTGGGCACGTGGGTCGAGTTCGACGTGAACGTGCAGGCCGCCCCGGGGAGCCGCACGCTCTCGGGGATCGAATCCGTGCAGCCGGGGCGGATCCCCTAGCCGGCGTCCGCGGATCGGCGTCCCTGCGCGGGCGCATCCGCCGTCGCTGGAGGTCGCTGCCGCGCGGAGGGTACGCCCGACGGGCGCGTCCGTGGTCCGCCGACGGACGCCCCTACGCCAGGTTGTGGAAGACCCGCTGGACGTCGTCGTCCTGCTCGATCCGGTCGAGCAGCTCGAGCGCCTCGTTGGCCTGGTCCTCCGGAAGCTCCGTGGGGTTCAGCGGGATGTACTCGCTCTCGGCCGACAGCGGCGCGATTCCCCGCTCCTCGAAGGCGCGCTGCATCTGCCCGAAGTCCGCGAACGCACAGCGGATGACGAGGTGGGGCTCGCCCTTCTCGCCGGAGCCCTCCCCCATCTCCTCCAGCCCGTGATCGATGAGGTCCAGCTCCAGGGCCTCGGCGTCGATGCCCTCCGGATCGAGACGGAAGACCCCCATGCGTTTGAACGCGAACGCGACGCTTCCCGTCGTGCCGAGGCTTCCGCCCCAGTGGTTGATGAGCGAGCGCAGGTTGGCCACGGTGCGGGTCGGGTTGTCCGTGGCGGTCTCGACGAGCATGGCCACACCGTGCGGCGCGTACCCCTCGTAGAGGATCTCCTCGTAGACCTCCGCGCCCTGTCCGGAGGCACGCTTGATCGCGGCCTCCACCTTGTCCTTGGGCATGTTCACGGCGCGCGCGTTCTGGATGACGCGCCGGAGGGCCGGGTTGTTCTCGGGCACCGGCCCGCCCGCCTTCACTGCGATCGCGATGTCCTTGCCGATGCGGGCGAACTGCTTCGCCATACGGTCCCAGCGGCGGAACATCGTCGCCTTCCGGGTCTCGAAGATACGTCCCATGCCGATGTCGGATCCGAGAGGAATTCAGGTCACGGCGACCAAGCTACACCATTGCGCGCCGGGAGCGAGGGCCGGCCCGGCCGAATGGGACCTCGGAGTCCGTCGGAGGCGCGCCGCCGCCCCGGCTCCCGGTCCAACCCGCGTGCGCTTCCCTTCCGCCGGGTCGCGTGACAGCTTCGGGACACCGACCCGGGGGCCCGCCCCGGCCCGACCTTCCCGCCCCGACATCCATGCGACGCAAGACGATCGACGACCTTCCCGAGGCGGCTCTGCGGGGCCGAACGGTCACCGTCCGTCTGGATCTGAACGTTCCCGTCTCCGACGACGGGCAGGTCCAGGACGACACCCGGATCACCGCCGTGCTGCCCACGCTGCGCCGTCTGCGGGAGGCCGGGGCGCGTCTGGTGCTGCTCTCCCACTTCGGTCGTCCCAAGGGAGCGCCCGACCCCCGCTACTCGCTCGCCCCCGTCTCCGAGCGGCTCTCCGCGCTGCTGGGCGCTCCTGTGCGCTTCCTGCCCCACTGGAAGGGGCCCGACGTCACGGAGGCCGTCGGGGCGCTGTCGGACGGGGAGCTCCTGCTGCTCGAGAACACGCGCTTCGACCCGGGGGAGACGGACAACGACGGGACGCTGGGCGAGGCCTGGGCGTCCTTCACGGACGTCTACGTCAATGACGCGTTCGGGGCTGCGCATCGCGCGCACGCCAGCACCGAGGCGCTGCCGCGCGCCGTTCGGGCCAAGGGCGGGGCAGCGGTCGCCGGTCTGCTGATGGAGCGTGAGCTGCGGTTCCTGGGCAGCGCCCTCGCCGATCCCGAGCGTCCGTTCGTGGCGGTGCTGGGCGGCGCCAAGATCTCGGGCAAGATCGACGTGGTGGAAGCCCTGCTGGGCCGGGTGGACCGACTCATCATCGGCGGCGCGATGGCCAACACCTTCTTCCTCGCGCTCGGCCTCGAGACCGGGGATTCCCTCGTCGAGCCCGACCGCGTGGACATGGCCAAGGAGCTGCTCGACCGGGCCGGGGACCGGCTGCTGTTGCCGGTGGATTGCGTGGTGGCGGACCGGATCGCAGCGGATGCCCGGACCCGTGTGGTCTCCCGCACGGCTGTGCAGCCGGGCGACCGGATCGGTGATGTGGGCCCCGACACCGTGCGCCTGTACACGGACGAAGTGGCCGGGGCCCGTACGCTGGTCTGGAACGGCCCCATGGGGGTCTTCGAGATGGAGCCCTTCGCGGCCGGTACGCTCGCGCTGGCAGAAGCCGTGGCCCGGGCCGCCGACCAGGGTGCCCTGGCGGTGATCGGAGGCGGGGACTCCGCGCTCGCCGCGGAGGTGGCCGGGGTGTCGGAGCGGATGACGCACGTGTCGACCGGTGGGGGGGCCTCGCTCGAGCTGCTGGCGGGAGCCGCGCTTCCGGGCGTGGAGGCCCTGAGCCCCGCGGAGGCCTCATGAGCCGCGCGGTGGTGGTGGCCGGAAACTGGAAGATGAACCATGCGCCTGCGGCCGCGGCGGCGTTCTTCAAGGGGTTGCCCGACCTGTCCGGCGCCCGCGCGGAGGTCCTGGTCTTTCCACCCACCCTCAGCTTCGCCGCGGCCCGCGAGGCCGCCCCCGACCGGATCGCCCTGGGCGTGCAGAACGTCCATTGGGAGGCATCGGGCGCGTTCACCGGGGAGGTGTCGGCCGACATGGCGGTGGAGGCCGGCGCCACGCACGCGCTGGTGGGTCATTCCGAACGTCGCCACCTGTTCGGCGAGACGGACGAGGACGTGGCCCGCAAGACCCAGCGGATCCTCGACACCGGGCTCGTGCCTGTCGTTTGCGTGGGAGAGACCCTCGAGGAGCGCCGGGCCGGGCGGGTGGAGCAGGTGATCCTGGGCCAGCTGGACGCGGTGCTGGACGCCTTCCGGAGCGCCCCCGAGGCGCGGGTGCGGGTGGCCTACGAGCCCGTCTGGGCCATCGGGACGGGCGAGACCGCCACCCCCGGGGATGCCCAGGCCGCGCATGCGGCGTTGCGCCGCCACCTGCGCGCGGCCCTCGGCACCGAGCGCGCCGACGCCGTGCCCCTGCTGTATGGAGGCAGCGTCAAGCCGGACAACGCCGCCGAGCTCCTGGCCGAAGCGGACGTGGACGGGCTGTTGGTGGGCGGCGCCAGCCTGAAGCCCACGGACTTCGCCCGCATCGTCGAGGCGGGCGGCTGAGGCTCCGCGATCGGGGCCGCCACCGGAGCCCCGGCCGACCCTGGGGCCGTCGGGTCCGGGCCGCCGCGGGTTGACGGGTCCGGACCCCTTCGAGAGCTTTTTCGACTGTTCCAGTCGTCACCCCAACTGCGCGCATGCGCGGGTTCTGGCAGCCCATGTACGGACTCCTGCTCGCCCTGATGGTCCTGGTCGGGATCTTCCTCGGCATCGTCGTCCTCCTCCAGGCGGGGAAGGGTGGCGGGCTGGCCGCCATGGGCGGTGGCTCGGGCACCGGTGACGTGCTGGGCGGCCGCCAGGCCACCACCGTCCTGACCCGGGCCACGTGGATCTCCGGCGGCGTCTTCATGGCGTTGGCGCTCATCCTGTCCATCATGTCCTCGCGGGCCCAGGCGCCGCAGTCGATCCTGCAGCCCCAGGCTCCCGTGACCAGCCAGCCCGCACCGGTGCTGCCCGGCGTGACGGATCAGCCGCTGCCGACCACCGACACGCCCGGCGGGGACACCCCGCCGTCCGACGACCCGGGCAACCCCGGGCAGTAGAGGGCCGTCGGTGGCCCCAGGCGCGTCCGACGGGGACCCGGCTCCGGGGCTCTCCCGCACCGATCTCGTCGCGATCTTCCGGGCCATGGTGCTCGGTCGCGCCGCCGAGGAGCGCCTCGAGCTGCTCTTCAAGCAGGGGCACGTGAAGGGGGGCGTGTATCGCGGTCTGGGGCAGGAGGCGTCCGCCGTGGGAGCCGCCTGGGCCCTGCGCCGCCGCACCGACGGCACCGGGGACATCATCGGGCAGACGGTGCGCGCCACGGGCGCGGTCTTCCTCATGGGGGGCACACCCGTCGACTACTTCCGGCAGTATCTCTCGCGGGGGACCGGTCCCACCCGGGGCCGCGAGGCCAACGTGCACTGGTCCGACTTCCAGCGCGGGCTGCTGGGCCCCGTCTCACCGCTCGGCACCATGGCCGAGGTGATGGCCGGCATCACGTTGGCGTTCAAGCTGCGCGGCGAGGACCGTGTGGGCCTCGTGTTCGGCGGCGACGGACAGACGTCGACGGGTGCCTGGCACGAAGGCGTGAACTTCGCAGCCGCGCAGCGGTGTCCCATGGTGATCGCCCTGGAGCACAACCAGTGGGCCTTCTCCACGCCCACCTCCCGGCAGACCCGATTGCAGAGCTTCACCGGGAAGGCCGCCGGCTACGGGGTGCACGCCGAGTCCGTGGACGGCAACGACGTGCTCGCCGTGCATGCGGCGGCGGTCCGCGCCGTCGAGCATGCGCGACGCGGAGCCGGACCGGCCCTCCTGGAGCTGCGCACGTATCGGCGCCTCGGGCATGCCCAGCACGACCCGCAGGACTACGTTCCGGCCACCGAGCTGGCGTACTGGGAGGCGCGCGACCCGGTCACACGCTTCCGACACGTGCTGGAGCAGGAGCACGGCATCCCCGGCTCCGAGCTGGACCATCACGTCCGCACCGCCGAGGAGGAGGTGCGGATCGCGGCCGAGCGCGCCGTGGGCGAGCCGGCGCCCGACGCCCGGGAGGCCGGCGAGCAGGTGCGCAGCGACTTCGACGCGCCCATCCCCTGGACGCGTGCCCAACCGCCCCTTCCTGCCTGATACGAGACGATGTCCTTCAACTTCGAGGGAGCGCCGGCGGGCGCCGGGACCGCGCCCGAACGGCCGGAGCACACCCTGCGCACGGAGCGCGGCGAGCCGGCCACCATGCTGGAGGCCATCGCCGAGGCGCTGTGGGAGGAGATGGAGCGCGACCCGCGGGTCTTCCTGATGGGGGAGGATATCGGGGTCTACGGCGGCGCCTTCAAGGTCACCAAGGGATTCCTGGACCGCTTCGGCGAGCAGCGGGTGATCGACACGCCCATCTCCGAGGCCGGGTTCACCGGCGCGGCCGCGGGCGCGGCCCACATGGGGCTGCGGCCCGTGGTGGAGATGCAGTTCATGGACTTCGTCTCCCCGGCCTACGACGTCATCACCAACTACATCGCCACGTCGCTGTACCGCGGTAGCGGTCCCATGCCGCTCGTGATCCGGGGTCCCGTCGGCGGCGGCAACCGGGGCGGACCCTTCCACTCGCAGAATGTGGAGATGGCGTTCTTCCACACGCCCGGGCTGAAGATCGTCTATCCGTCCAACCCGTACGATGCCAAGGGGCTGCTCAAGGCCGCCATCCGCGACGACGACCCCGTGATCTTCGAGGAGCACAAGGCCCTCTACCGGGCTCCGGCCCTGCGGGCCGTCCTGCCCCGGGAGGACTACACGGTCGAGCTGGGCAAGGCACGGGTCGTGCGGGAGGGGACGGACCTGACCCTGGTGACGTATGGCATGATGGTCCACCGGAGCCTGGAGGCGGCGGAGGTGCTGCACGCCGAGGACGGGGTCTCGGTGGAGGTGCTGGACCTGCGGACCCTGCTCCCGCTGGACGACGAAGCCATCCGGGACTCGGTCCGCAAGACGGGCCGGCTGTTGATCGTGCACGAGGACACCCGCACCGGGGGCATCGCCGGCGAGATCGCCATGCGGATGAACGAACAGGCCTTCGAATGGCTGGACGCGCCGATCCTGCGTGTCACCGCCATCGACGCGCCCGTGCCCTACGCGGGGACATTGGAGGACTACTTCCTGCCGCAGACGGACGACATCGTCACGGCGGGACGCTATCTGGCTCGCTATTAGGCCGCTCCCGACGGGCACGTCGCGTGCCTGCGGGGAGCGTTCGGACGGATGACCGAGGAAACCCGGCGCGACCGGGGGGTATGTGCGGGCCGCACCGCCCCCGGGTGACCGGACGCCCGAGAAGACCCAACAGACGGAGTGACGCGTGGCTCGCATCGAAGTTCCGATGCCCCAGATGGGGGAATCGATCGCTGAGGGAACGGTGTCGAAGTGGCTCAAGCAGGTGGGCGAGCCCGTCGAGCGCGACGAGCCCATCCTCGAGATCTCCACCGACAAGGTGGACGCCGAGATCCCCGCGCCGTCCGCCGGGGTCCTGGCCGAGGTGAAGGTGGGGGAGGGCGAGACGGTCGAGGTGGGCACGGTCGTCGCCTACATCGAGACCGACGTCAGCGCCGCCGCCGCCCCGGCCGCACCGGCGCCGGACGCGCCGGCGGCGGCCCCGAGCCCGGCCGAGGCGTCCGAGCCCGCGCCCTCCGCCCCGGCCGCGGCACCTGCCGCGGCGGCCGCGCCCGCCAACGGAACCGGTCAGGCGCCCGACAGCGCGGAGGAGCGGCTACGCCAGCGCTCCACGCCCGTGGTGCGCAAGATCGCCGAGGAGCACGGGATCGACATCGCGTCCGTCTCCGGCAGCGGGCACGCGGGTCGCGTCACCAAGAGCGACATCCTGAAGCACATCGAGGAGGGGCCCTCCGCTCCGTCGCAGCCCGCCGCTCCGGCGGCCGCGGCGTCCGCCCCGGCGGCGCCCGCGCGACCCGCGGCCTCGGCGCCTTCCGCTGCGCCGTCCGACCTGTGGCAGCGCTTCTACGGGGAGGTGCACCATCCGGAGTTCCCGGTGCGCGAAGGTGACCGCGTCGAGACGATGGACAAGATCCGTCGACTCACGGCCGAACACATGGTGTTGGCCAAGCGCGTGGCGCCCCACGTCCACTCGTTCATCGAGATCGACTTCTCCCGCATCGACGACCTGCGCCGACAGCATCGCGCGTCGTGGGATCAGCAGGGCGTGAAGGTCAGCTACACCACGTTCGTCGCGTGGGCCTGCGCGCGCCTCCTGGGCCAGTATCCGATGGTGAACGCGGCGGTGTCCGGCAACAACGTGATCTACCGCGGTCGCGTGAACCTGGGCATGGCCGTGGACCTGAATCCGGGCCTCATCGTCCCGGTCATCCACGACGCGGCCGACCTGTCGCTCGTGGGCCTGGGCCGCAAGATCATCGACCTTGCGGAGCGCGCGCGTGGCCGCCAGCTCCAGCCGCAGGAGATCCAGGGCGCCACGTTCTCGATCACCAACCCCGGTGTGCTCGGTACGCTGGTCGGCATGCCCATCATCCCCAAGGGGACGTCGGCCATCCTGGGCACGGGCGCCATCGAGAAGCGCGTGGTGGTGGTGAGCGATCCCACGACGGGTGCGGATTCGCTGGCCATCCGCAAGCGTTCGTTCTTCTCGCTCGGCTACGATCACCGGATCGTGGACGGTGCCGACGCGGCGCGCTTCCTCTCCGATCTCAAGGAGCTGCTGGAGGCGTTCCCCGAAGACGCGTAGGCGCACCATGGACGGAACGGTCCCGAGCGCCGTGCGCACCCTCGAGGTGCGCCGGCTCGGGACCGTGGCATATCCGGACGCGCTCGCGCTGCAGGCCGACCTTGTCACCCAGCGACGCAGCGAGGAGATCCCCGATCAACTCCTGCTGCTGCAGCATCCCCATGTCATCACCCTGGGCGCGTCGAGCGATACGGCCCATGTGTTGGCGGACGCCGGCGAGCGCGCGCGGTTGGGCATCGAGTTGCACGAAGTGGGACGTGGGGGCGACGTCACCTATCACGGACCCGGCCAGCTCGTCGGCTATCCCATCCTGGATCTGAAGCCGGACCGCAAGGACCTCCATCGCTATCTGCGTGACCTCGAGGCGGTCCTGATCGACGCGCTGGAGGCGCTCGGGGTCGATGGAGCCGGACGGCGCGAGGGATTGACCGGCGTGTGGCTGCCGACGGGCAAGGTGGCCGCGATCGGAGTACGCGTCTCGTCGGGCTGGATCACGAGCCACGGCTTCGCGCTGAACGTCGCGCCCGACCTCGCCTATTTCAGGACGATCGTCCCGTGCGGGATCGACAACGAGCGCGTGACCAGCGTTTCGGACGCACTCGGTCGTGGGATCGACGTCGCGGAGGTGGAGGACGTGGTCGTCGCGGCCTTCGCGCACCGCTTCGGGCGCGTGGCACGCTGAGCGCGGCGGGGCCGGACGTCCGGGGCGGCTAGCCGCGGTCGGGGTCGAAGGTGGTGTAGCGTCCTCGGGCCCGCTCTTCCGCGAGCCAGGCCAGGAATCCCGATTCGACCAGCCCGCCCGACGTGTCCTGTTCCTGCGCGGCCCGGGTCGCGAGATGGTTGGCGTACTCGTTCCTGGGGTGGCCGGCGTGGCCGCGCACCCAGCTCCAGCGCACCTGGTGTTGCGCGGCGACCCCGTCCAGCCGCTTCCACAGCTCGAGATTCTCGATCGCACCGCCCTTGCGTTGCCACCCCCGTCGCTTCCACCCGTGGATCCACTCGTTCATGCCCTTCACCAGGTACTGGGAGTCCGAGACGAGCTCGACGGCATAGGGCCGGCTCAGGGCCGACAGCGTCTCGATGGCGCTGAGCAGCGCCATCCGGTTGTTCGTCGTGTCGGGCTCGGAGATCCACAGGTCGCGCCGGGCCACACGACCGTCGATCTGCATCTCGAGGAGGCCTCCTGCGCCCCCGGGCGTCGCCCGGTGCTGGAACTGGTTGCCCAGGCAGGATTCGTCCACGTGGATGACCACCGTCTGCATCGGACCTCGGGGCGTGGTAGGGAAGGGCGGTCGGGCGGGCGCAACTTGTGACGATGTCCCGGCGTCGGCCAGAGCCCCGCAGGGCCCGAGGGGCCGCGCAGAGCCCCGTGTCGGCGCGGACGGGTTGACCGCGCGGTGCGGTGCTCTAGCTTTGGGGCCGACATGGTCAGACCCGCGGGAACGCCCGCCTACCTTCTCCTGGAAGACGGCCGTCGCTTCGACGGCACCGCCCTCGGTGCGGAGGGCGTGGCGTTCGGTGAGGTGGTGTTCAACACCTCGATGAGCGGCTACCAGGAAGTGCTGACCGATCCGTCGTACGCCGGGCAGCTCGTCACCATGACGTACCCGCTGATCGGCAACTACGGCGTCAATGCCGAAGACGAGGAGTCCGCGCTCCCGCGCGTCGCCGGGTTCGTCGTGCGGGAGATCGCGCGTCTGCACAGCTCCTGGCGCGCCACCGAAGCCCTCCCCGACTATCTGGCCCGCCATGGCGTCGTGGGCATCACCGACGTGGACACGCGGGCGCTGACGCGCCACATCCGCTCGGTCGGTGCCATGCGCGGCGCGATCGCGCCGACCACGGAGGACGCCGACGGCCTGCTCGAGCGCATCCGCGCGCAGCCGGCGATGGAAGGGCTCGACCTCGCCACGGGCGTCTCCACCTTCGAACCGTACGAGATCCCCGCGGAGGGGAGCGAGCGGTTCCACGTGGTCGCCTACGACTTCGGCGTGAAGGCGCATTCTCCGAAGCTGCTCGCCGAGCGTGGGTGCCGCGTCACGGTCGTGCCGGCCGGGACCGACCTCGCCGGGATCGACGCGCTGCGACCCCACGGCCTGTTCGTATCGAACGGGCCGGGAGATCCCGCGGCGGTCGGGCAGGCGGCCCACGCGATCCGCGAGCTTTCCGCCCGCGACGTCCCGGTGTTCGGGATCTGCCTCGGGCATCAGCTCATCTGCCGCGCCTTCGGGGGCCACACCTACAAGCTTCCGTTCGGGCATCACGGCGGTAACCACCCCGTGCGCAACCTCGACAAGGACACCGTCGAGATCACGGCCCAGAACCACGGATTCGCCGTCCGCATGGGGGAAGGGCGCGAGATCCCGGGCGCTCCCGACCTGGAGCTCACGCACGTCAACCTGTACGACGGCACGTGCGAAGGCGCCCGTCACCGGAGCCGACCCGTCTTCTGCGTGCAGTACCACCCCGAGGCGGCACCCGGACCCCACGACAGCCGCTACCTCTTCGACGACTTCCTGGCGCTCCTCGAATCCCGCGCCGGACGACCCCAGGGCTGAGACGGCGGTCGGCCCCGGGGCCGACCGGGGACCGTAGGTCCGCTTCCCACTTGACGTTGGGACGATCGCCCCGTTACCCTTCGGCCTTTCAGGGGGACCTCAACACCCCCCGTCACCGGCCCTGCCCCCGGGGGCAGCCCCGCCCCAGGGCTGGCAGCGAGGAGGTTGGCATGACGAAGGCCGATCTGGTGGAACAGGTGGCAGAGGCCATCGGGCCGGGGGTCACGAAGAAGGACTGTGCCCTCGTCGTCGATGGATTCCTCAACGCCCTCAAATCCGCCCTCGCCAAGGGCGAGAACATCGAGATCCGCGGCTTCGGCACCTTCAAGGTGAGAGGCCGCCGTAGCCGCATGGCGCGCAATCCCCGCACCGGGGATGCGGTCCGCGTCCCGTCGCGTGCCGTCCCGGTCTTCAAGCCTTCAAAGCACCTGCGGGCCCGGGTCGCTCGGCTCGAGCTTCCGGACGACGACGAGGAATAGCCGCGGGAGCGTCGCCGCCGAACACGTTGGCGTACATCGTGTTGGGCGCATCCACTTCATCTCCGCCATGACGAGCGGCCGACCCGGCGGACCCGCGCGGTCCGACACGAGCCCGGAACCCCGCTCGCGGACGCCGGTGTAGCGCACGCATGAGCCTTCGCGTCCAGACCCTGTTGTTCGCCGCCTACCGGGACCTGGCCGGCACCGGCTCGGTCGAGGTCGACCTCCGGGACGGCGCCACCGTGGCCGACCTGGTCAGCGCCCTCCGGTCCCGGGGCGGCGGCTTCGCGCGCCTCCCGGAGCAGCCCGCCGTGGCGGTCAACCACCGCTACGCGCGCCCGGACCGACCGTTGTCCGCCGGCGATGAGGTGGCGCTGATCCCCCCCGTCGCCGGGGGCTGATCCACGGTGGAGCGG
Organism: Gemmatimonadota bacterium; assembly: GCA_041390125.1. NCBI lineage: Bacteria > Pseudomonadati > Gemmatimonadota > Gemmatimonadota bacterium. The sequence goes on from JAWKQN010000009.1 coordinate 113,187, forward strand.
TTCGAGGACCAGCCGCTCGGCGCGCGTCCCCACCTGGCGGTCTTCTCCTCCACCAAGGTCGGGAACTACGTGGTCCTGACCCCCCTTCTGCGGGGCCTCAAGGAGAAGTACCCGGGCGCCACGCTCGACTTCTTCGGCAGCGAGGTCACGCGCGGCTTCGAGGAGTCCAACCCCCACATCGACTTCCGCCACTCGCTCTACGGTTCCGGACCCGACTTCCTGCCTGACTTCCTCGACGCGCTGGCCCGTCGGCGCGCCGCACACGGGCCGTACGACCTGGCGGTCAACTGCGACGAGTTCGCCGAGCTCAATCTGGTGGCCGTGACGGCGCTGGCGCCCCGGTACATCGCCGGCGCTGCCCTCGCGCCGGCGCTCACCGGCAAGCTGCCGCCGGGGGAGCGGCCGGAGCAGCGCATGCTGGCCGATCCCGACTGGAACAGCCCCGATTTCCTGCGGCGGTACCAGGGCGTCCTGGAGACGAACTACATCGCCGAGATCTTCTGCCGGATGGCCTTCGTCACCACCGACTTCTTCCGGCTGGAGCTGGGCAGCGCACCCCCCGCCTTCCCGGTCCCCGATGTGCTGCTGCACGTGACCACGACGCGCAGCGCCAAGATGTGGCCGCTGGCCCACTGGCTGCGCTTGACGGCCTGGTGCCGACAGCAGGGGCTCTCGCTGGGACTGATCGGCAGCGCACCCGACCGCCAGCGCGCGCTCTACCACGCGGGGGAGGACGAGGATCGCCTCCTCGAGGCCGGGACCGTCGTGGACCTCCGCGGCCGGACGCCCTTGCTGGAGCTGGCCGGAGCCCTCGAACGGGCCCGAGCGCTGGTGACGGTCGACGCCGGGCCCCTGCACGTGGCGGCCGCCGTCGGGTGCCCCACCGTGGCCCTCTTCGGCAACGACGCCGAGGGCCACGGCGCCAGCCCACTCCATCTCTGGGCGCCACGCGTGGGCCACGTGCGGGTGCTCCGGAGCCGGGCCACGTGCACCGTCTGCGAGGACAACCGCTTCCGCAACGAGGCCTGCCTGGTGGCGGGACACCCGTGCATGCGCGAGCTTCCATGGGAGGAAGCCGTGACGGCGCTCGAGGCCGCATTGGCTTCACCGCGTCCGCACCCCACCCTCGCCCACCCATGATCCGGATCACCGATCGCGAGATCGACCCGAGCGCGGTGCTGGAGCAGGTCGGTGCCCTCTCCGATGGAGCACAGATCCTGTTCCTGGGCACGGTGCGCAACCACAACGAGGGACGCTCCGTGGATGGCCTCCGATACGAGGCCTACCCGGAGATGGCCATCTCCGTCCTCGAGGAGATCGTGGCGGAAGCGCGGGAGCGCTTCGGCGGGCCGCGGGTTGCGGTCGTCCACCGCATCGGCGCCCTCGACATCGGCGACGTGGCCGTTGCGGTGGCCGTCTCCGCCCCGCATCGGGGAGAGGCGTTCGACGCCGCCCGCTACGTGATGGAGGAGCTGAAGCAGCGCCTCCCGGTCTGGAAGGAGGAGCGCTACGTCGGCGGCGAACGGGAATGGGTCGCCGGCAAGGAGCCGCAGCCATGACACGCGCACCGGACATGGTGGACGGCTTCGGCCGCCGCATCGAATACCTCCGCATCTCGGTCACCGACAAGTGCAACCTCCGCTGCGTGTACTGCATGCCGGAGGAAGGGCTCAACTGGCTCACCCGGGACGAGATCCTGCGGTATGAGGAGATCGCGCGCGTGGTGGAGGTCATGGCGGGGATGGGCCTCAAGCGCGTGCGCATCACGGGGGGCGAGCCGCTCGTCCGCAAGGAGCTCCACCATCTGGTGGCCGCGATCGCTCGCGTCCCCGGCATCGAGGACCTCTCGTTGTCCACCAACGCCGTCCTGTTGGCCGCACAGGCGGACGCGCTCCGCGACGCGGGCGTGCAGCGGGTGAACGTGTCCCTCGATTCCCTCGTGGCCGAACGGCTGGATCGGATCGTCCGGAGGCCTGGATCCTTCGCTGCCATCATGGAGGGGCTGGCAGCGGCCGAGCGCGTGGGCTTCGACCCCATCAAGATCAACTGCGTCCTGATGCGGGGTCAGAACGACGACGAGATCGAAGCGTTCGCCGAGATGACCCGCACGCGCCCGTGGCACGTGCGGTTCATCGAGGTCATGCCCACCGGGTCCAACCTCGACCTGAGCGTGGACGGCTTCGTGTCCTGCCAGGAGGCGTTGGAGCGGGTACGGCGGATCGGGCGCATCGAGCCGGTCGACGGGCCGGGAGGAAACGGACCGGCCACCTACTACCGCTTCCCGGATGCGGCCGGGACCATCGGGGTCATCACCCCCATGAGCCACAACTTCTGCCATCGCTGCAACCGCATGCGCCTGACCGCGGACGGGCACCTGCGGCCCTGTCTCTTCGGTGACCTGCAGACCAATCTCCGCGATCCTCTGCGGCGCGGCGAAGACCTCGTCCCCCGGATCGAGGAGACGCTCCGCATCAAGCCCGAACGCCACCACCTCGTCCAGGGATCCACCCTCGGATCGGGAGGCCTCGTCGCCCTCTCCCAGACCGGCGGATGAGGCGGGAACGTCTCTCCGGACCCCGGGTAGCGGAGCGCCGTGCCGAAAATCCGGGGACGCACCCCAACGTCAGCCACAGGAAGGAATTCGAAGCCCATGAGCACCGGTAAGATCACCGTCGTCGGAGCCGGCCACGTCGGAGCGACCTGCGCACAGCGCATCGCGGAGAAGTCCCTGGCCCGCGAGGTCGTCCTCATCGACATCGTCGAGGGCGTCCCGCAGGGGAAGGGGCTCGATCAGTGGGAGAGCGCTCCGATCGAAGGCTTCGACACGCGGGTGATCGGTGCCAACGACTACGAGCCCGCCGCCGGGTCGGACATCTTCGTCGTCACGGCCGGGATCGCGCGCAAGCCCGGGATGAGCCGCGACGACCTCCTCAAGACGAACGCGGGTATCGTCTCGTCGGTCTCCAAGGAGATCGCGCGGGTGGCGCCGGACTCCATCATCATCATGGTGTCCAACCCGCTCGACGTGATGTCCTGGGTGGCCATGAAGGAGACAGGCTTCCCGCGTGAGCGCGTGATCGGCATGGCCGGCGTGCTGGACACGGCCCGCTACCGCTCCTTCATCGCGCTGGAGCTGAACGTCTCCGTCGCCGACATCCAGGCGCTCGTCCTGGGCGGCCACGGCGACACCATGGTGCCGCTCGCCTCCTACACCTCGGTCTCCGGCATCCCGCTCACGCAGCTGCTTCCCCAGGACCGGATCGACGCGCTGGTGGACCGGACCCGCAAGGGCGGCGCCGAGATCGTGGGCTACCTGAAGACGGGCAGCGCCTACTACGCCCCTTCCTCCGCAGCCGTCCAGATGGTGGAAGCCATCGTCCAGGATCGGCGCCGCATCCTGCCCTGCGCCGCATACCTGACGGGCGAGTATGGCGAGGACGACATCTTCCTCGGCGTGCCGTGCAAGCTCGGCGCGGGCGGCCTGCAGCAGATCCTCGAGGTGGAGCTCACGGACGCCGAGAAGGCCGAGCTGAAGGCCAGCGCCGAAGCGGTGCGCAGCACCATCGACGTCGTCCGCTGAACCGTCCCACCCCAGGAGCGACACGGAAGGGAGGAGACCGGTGCCTGTGAGCCGAGGGCTCTGGGAGACCACGGTCGGCAAGAAGGTGGCGATGGCCGCGACCGGCCTGTTGCTCGTCGGCTTCGTGCTCGGCCACATGGCGGGGAACCTGAAGGCCTTCCTGGGCCCCGACTCGTTCAACCACTACGCGGAATGGCTCCGGGTGGTCGGGGAGCCCGCCCTGCCGCGTGGCGTGGCGCTGTGGCTCGCGCGGGTCGTGCTCCTCGCCGCGGTGGTCGTGCACATCGTGGCGGCCGTACAGCTCGCGCGCCGTAGCCGCGCGGCCCGTCCCCAGGGCTACGAGAAGGAGGACTCCCTCACGTTCTCGTACGCGTCGCGCACCATGCGCTGGGGTGGCGTCATCATCGCACTCTTCGTGGTGTACCACATCCTGCACTTCACGACCGGCACCGCGCACCGGGACTTCGTCGCGGGCGAGCCCTACCGCAACCTCGTGGTCGGGTTCTCGAGCCCGTTGGTCGTGGGGGTCTACCTGCTGGCCATCGCCGCCTTGAGCTTCCATCTGTATCACGGCATCTGGAGCGTCTTCCAGACCTTCGGCATCGCGGGCTCCGCGCGCACGCCCTGGCGCAGGTCGGTGGCGGCCGGCGTCGCCGGGGTGCTCTTCGTCGGCTTCATGGCCGTCCCCTTCGGAGTCCTGCTGGGGCTCATCACCCTTCCATGAGCGCCATGAACCTCGACGCACGGATCCCGACCGGGCCGATCCAGGAGAAGTGGGAGCGTCACCGCTTCGAGATGAAGCTGGTCAACCCGGCCAACAAGAGGCGCTTCGACGTGATCGTCGTGGGCACCGGCCTGGCCGGTGGTGCCGCCTCGGCTACCCTGGCCGAGCTCGGCTATCGGGTGAAGACCTTCACCTTCCACGATTCGCCGCGGCGGGCCCACTCCATCGCGGCGCAGGGCGGCATCAATGCCGCCAAGAACTACCAGAGCGACGGGGACTCCGTCTTCCGTCTGTTCTACGACACGGTCAAGGGCGGAGACTTCCGTTCCCGCGAGGCCAACGTCTACCGCCTGGCCGAGCTCAGCCTCGAGATCATCGACCAGGCCGTGGCGCAGGGCGTGCCGTTCGCACGTGAATACGGCGGGCTGCTCGCCAACCGGTCCTTCGGGGGTGCGCAGGTGTCGCGCACCTTCTATGCCCGCGGTCAGACCGGTCAGCAGCTGCTGTTGGGCGCCTATCAGGCCCTCATGCGGCAGGTGGCGCTGGGAACCGTGGAGCTGCACCCGCGCCAGGAGATGCTGGACGTCGTGCTCGTCGACGGGCGCGCCCGTGGCATCGTGACGCGCGACCTCCTGTCGGGTCGGGTGGAGTCGCATGCCGCCGATGCCGTGATCCTGGCCACGGGGGGATACTCCAACGTCTTCTTCCTCTCCACCAACGCCAAGAAGTCCAACGTCACCGCGGCGTGGCGGGCCCACCGGCGCGGAGCCGCGTTCGCGAACCCCTGCTTCACCCAGATCCATCCGACCTGCATCCCGCCCAACGGGGAGTATCAGTCCAAGCTCACGCTGATGAGCGAATCGCTCCGCAACGACGGGCGCATCTGGGTGCCCGCGGCGGAGGGAGATCGGCGGCCGCCGGATCAGATCCCCGATGCCGAGCGCGACTACTACCTGGAGCGCATCTACCCGAGCTTCGGCAACCTCAGCCCGCGCGACATCGCGTCGCGCCGGGCCAAGGAGATGGTCGACTCCGGTCACGGAGTGGGGCCGCTGCAGAATGGCGTCTACCTGGACTTCCGGGATGCCATCCAGCGGATCGGACGCAATGCCGTGTCCGAGCGCTACGGGAATCTCTTCGCCATGTACGAGAAGATCACCGGCGAGGACCCGTACCGTACGCCCATGCGCATCTATCCAGCCCCGCACTACACCATGGGCGGCCTGTGGGTGGACTACGACCTCATGACCACGGTGCCCGGGCTGTTCGCCATCGGTGAAGCCAACTTCTCCGATCACGGCGCCAACCGCCTCGGAGCCTCCGCGTTGATGCAGGGCCTGGCGGACGGCTACTTCATCATGCCGTTGACGATCGGCAACTACCTGGCACGCACCAAGCAGGACGACGTGGACGTGCACCACTCCGCGTTCGTGGACACGGAGGCGCAGGTGAGCGAGCGCACGCGCCGCCTGCTCGACAACAAGGGAACCCGGTCGGTGGACTCCCTCCACATGGAGCTCGGCCGCCTCATGTGGAACGCGTGCGGGATGGAGCGCTCGCGCGAAGGGCTTCTGGACGCCCTGGAGAAGCTTCCGGCGCTACGGGAGACCTTCTGGAAGGAGGTCAACGTGCCCGGGAGCGGGGACACGCTCAACGAATCGATTGAAAAGGCAGGTCGCGTCGCCGACTACTTCGAGCTCGCAGAGCTGATGTGTCGCGACGCGCTCACCCGGGAGGAGTCGTGCGGGGCCCACTACCGGGTGGAGTATACGACAGACGAGGGTGAGGCCCGGCGCGAGGACGACGAGTTCGCGCACGTGGCCGCCTGGGAGTGGACCGGGGATCCTTCGGCGCCGGTGCGCCACCAGGAGGAGCTGGTCTTCGACTACGTGCCCTTCTCGCAGCGGAGCTACAAGTAGTGAACCTGACTCTCCGGGTCTGGCGGCAGGACTCGCCCACGACGCGCGGGCGCTTCGAGCGCTACAGCGCGCAGGACATCTCCCCGGACATGTCGTTCCTGGACATGCTCGACCTGGTCAACGAGCAGATCATGGCCGGCGGGGGGGAGCCCATCCAGTTCGAGCATGACTGCCGCGAGGGCATCTGCGGCTCGTGCGGCATGATGATCAACGGACGCGCCCACGGGCCCAATGCCCGCACCACGGCGTGTCAGCTGCACATGCGCTCCTTCAAGGACGGGGACGAGATCTGGATCGAGCCGTTCCGGGCCGATGCCTTCCCGGTCATCCGGGATCTGGTCGTGGACCGGACCGCGTTCGACCGGATCATCGAGGCGGGCGGCTACATCTCGGTGCGGACCGGCAGCGCGCCGGACGCCAACGCATTGCCGGTGGGGAAGGAGAACGCCGAGGCGGCGTTCGACGCGGCGGCCTGCATCAGTTGTGGAGCGTGTGTGGCGGCCTGCCCCAACGCGTCCGCCATGCTCTTCACGTCCGCCAAGGTGAGCCACCTCGGCCTGCTGCCGCAGGGTCAGCCGGAGCGCTACACGCGCGTGGTGGCCATGGTGGCCCAGCACGACGACGAGGGCTTCGGCAACTGCACCAACCACGGCGCCTGCGAGAACGCGTGTCCCAAGGGGATCACGCTCGCGAACATCGCGCGCCTGAACCGGGACGTGCTGCGCGCCGGGCTGGTCGGTCCGCGTACCTGAGCGAGGGCGGCGCGCCCCGCGCGAACGTCCTTCCCTCCCGTCCGGTCGCCGATGCGGAGCGCGTCCCGCCGCGGCCGCGCGGGTGGCCCCCGGAACGGCCGGCCGGATCGATCGCGGCCTGCGCTTGCAGCCCCGGGCCCGGCGGACCTACCGTCCCCGGATCGTTCCCCGGAGGACTTCCGCCCATGATGCCCGTCCCGTTCCATCCCCCGGCCCGCGCGACGCGGCCCCCGGCGGGCCCGGTCCTCCCGGTCCGGTCCCGGACGAACAGGCTCTCCCGCCGGTCCTGCGCCCGGCTGGCGATGACGCTGCCGATCCTGTTCCTGGCTCCCTCCTGTGTCCAGGCGCCGGCCGGAGAGGGCGTGGACCTGCTCCTGGTGGACGGGACCGTCTGGACCGGGGTGCAGGGCGCCCCCTACGCCGAGGCCGTGGCCGCCCGGGGCGGCCGGATCGTCTACGTGGGCTCCTCTGCGGGCGCCCGGCGCCTGGTGGGGCCCTCCACACGTGTCCTGGAACTGGACGGCCGCTTCGTGGCGCCCGGCTTCATCGACAACCACACGCACTTCAACCGGGCCGGTGAGCTCCTGCTCGGCGTGAACCTGCTGGACGTGGCGGACGAGGAGGGGCTGGTGCGCCGGGTCGGAGAGGCCGCCGAGCGGCTCCCCGACGGGGCGTGGATGGTGGGCGGCATGTGGGGCGCCTACGAGCAGTGGGGCCAGAGCTCGACCGGCCGGGGCGGCGACGGCCCCACCGGCCCGCCCTTCCGGCCGGAGCGGAGCGGCATCGACGCCGTATCCGACGCCAACCCCGCGCTGCTCTGGAACTGGGACCGCAGCCAGCACCTCGCCAACGGCGCGGCCCTGGCGGCCGCGGGCGCCACCTGTGCCTGGGCGGGTGTCGAGTGCGGGGACGGTGTCCCCACGGGTCGCGTCTCCGCGGACGCGGCCGCACGCATCCAGGCCGCCATGCCGCCCAAGACCCTGGAGCAGCGCCTGGCCGAGGCGCGGGTGGCCCTGCAGCAGCTCCGGGAGCTGGGGGTCACGACGTTCTTCGACATCACGCCGCCGGAGCAGTTGCCGGTCTACGAGGCGCTGCGCGAGGGCGGAGAGCTCACGGCGCGCGTGAACGTGCGTCCGGTGCTGGATTCCTGGGACGAGCTGGCCGCCGTCGGGATCGGCCACGGCTTCGGGGACGACTGGATCCGCTTCGGCGGACTCAAGGGGTTCGTGGACGGCATCATGGGCAACTCGAGCGCCCACTTCTACGAGCCCTACCTCACCACCGGCGTGCGGGGCAGCTGGCGTGACGCCGGCAACACGGGCCACGTCACGGGCCAGGGCTCCGGCCTCGAGCCGGCCGGCAACATGGAGCGGCTGCTGTTCGGCGCGGACTCGATCGGGCTGTCCCCGCGGGTGCACGCCATCGGCGATCAGGCCGTCGATACGCTCATCGATCTCATGGAGAAGGTGATCCGTGAGCACGGTCCGCGGCCGGATCGCCGCTTCGCCATCATCCATACCCAGGTTCTCTCCGGCGCCGAGGCCGCGGAGCGGATGGCCCGCCTGGGGATCATCGCGGAGGTGCAGCCGTACCACACCATCGACGACATGCGCTGGATGGAGGAGCGGATCGGCGCCCGTTCGCGGTGGGCCTACGCGTTCCGCACCCTCCACGATGCGGGCGTGGTGCTGTCGTTCGGCAGCGACTGGCCCGGGACCAACGCGGCCTGGTACACGGCCGATCCGCTGCAGGGGATGTACGCCGCCGTGACGCGGCAGACGCTGGACGGACAGCCGGCCGAGGGCTGGTTCCCCGAGGAGCGCATCGACGTGGAGACCGCGCTGCGCGCGTATACCGTCAACAACGCGTTCGCGGCCGGGGAAGAGGACCGGAAGGGAACCCTCGAGGTGGGCAAGCTCGCCGACCTCGTGGTGCTGGAGGCCGATCCGCTGACGGCGGAGCCGGCGACGCTCAAGGACATTCGGGTCGACTACACCATCGTGGACGGACGGGTCGTCCACCAACGCTGAGAGGACGGATGGTCGGAAGGACGTCGGTGAAGTACGGTCTGCTGGTGCTGTGCGCCCTGGCCGTGGGCGCGTGCGGGGACGACAGCGACCCCGTGGGAACGGAGACGCCGGAGCAGACGACGTTCAGCCCCATCCTGGGCGTGGACCTGTCGCAGATGACCCGGTTGCCCAGCGGCCTCTACTACCGGGACCTCACGGTGGGGACCGGCGCGGAGGCGCAGGTGGGGGACCGGGTGCGGATGGGGTACTCGGGCTGGCTGCCGGACGGGACGCTGTTCGATGGCGGGACGCTCACGCCTTTCGTGTTGGGTGAGGGGCGGGTGATCGAAGGCTGGGAGATCGGCATCCCCGGCATGCGCGTGGGAGGGACGCGGAAGCTGGTCATCCCGTCCGCGCTGGGGTACGGAAACCAGCCGAACGGGCCCATCCCGGCCAAGTCCGTGCTGGTCTTCGACGTGGAGCTGCTCGAGATCGTTCCCTAGCGGGCCGGCTCCCTCGCCGCCGAACGGGGTCCTCCGCCATGCGGGGGACCCTCCGCGCGCCTTCAGGGCCACGGGTCCGGGGTGCCCCTGCGCGGTCCCCTACGCCTTCCAGGCAACCAGGTCGGGGTGACCCTGCGCGGTCTCCCACGCCTTCCAGGCAACCAGGTCCGGCGCGACTGCGCGGTCCCCCCACGCCCGCCTGGGGGCGGGCAGACCGCCATGCCCGATCACATGCGGGGCAGCGTCACCCCCACCTGCTTCTGGTACTTCCCCTTCCGGTCCGCATACGCGATCTCCGGCTCCTCGGTGCCACGGAAGAACAGCAGCTGACTGATGCCTTCGTTCGCGTAGATCTTGGCGGGCAGCGGCGTGGTGTTGGAGATCTCCAACGTCAGGTAGCCCTCCCAGGTGGGCTCCAGCGGCGTCACGTTCACGATGATGCCGCAGCGCGCGTAGGTGGACTTGCCCAGGCAGATCACCAGCACGTCGCGGGGGATGCGGAAGTACTCCACCGTGCGCGCCAGCGCGAACGAGTTCGGTGGGATGATGCATTCGTCCGCCATCACGTCCACGAAGGAGCGGTCGTCGAACTGCTTGGGGTCCACCACCACGTTGTGCACGTTGGTGAAGACCTTGAACTCGGGGGCGACCCGGATGTCGTAGCCGTAGGACGACAGCCCGTAGGAGATCACGCCGGAGCGCACCTGGCCGGCTTCGAAGGGCTCGATCATGCCGTGCTCCTCGGCCATACGGCGGATCCAGCGGTCGCTCTGGATGGACATCTCGTCTCCTGGTGGGTCGCGGGTCTCCGGCGCCGGGCCGGGAGGGCTCCCGGGGGCACGGATCGGTGGGTCCGGGTTCCGAACCGGGGTCTCCCGGCGGGGTACGCACAGGAGGAAGGGGCGGGCGGCAAGATAGATGGGGCCTCGGATGCCGGCAAACCCAAGATATGGGGGGTCGGACGCCCGTTCACGGGGGGTGGATCGGCTTGCCGGCACCCCCTGTCGCCGGTAGATTCTCGCCGCTCCGACTCGTGAACGATTTCACATAAAAGCGCGGGGGCATGTCGGGAACGTACGTCCCGGTACTCATCCTTCTGGGCCTCTCGGTCGCACAGGCCGTGGGCATGGTCGTCGTCTCGCACATCCTGTCGGACCGCAGACCGACCCCAGAGAAGGAGATGCCATACGAATCGGGGATGGTCCCGCTGGGATCGACCCGACACCGCTTCTCGGTGAAGTTCTACCTGGTCGCCATCAGCTTCATCGTCTTCGATCTCGAGGCCGTGTTCCTCATCCCGTGGGCCGTGCGCATGCGCGAGCTGGGGTGGGGCCCCTTCCTGGCCGTCAGCCTCTTCGTGGTCGTTCTGACCCTGGGGCTGGTCTACGAATGGAAGAAGGGAGGCCTGGAATGGGACTGAATCCCACGGACGTGAAAGGGCAGGGCATCGTCGGGGAAGGAAGCCCGACGTTCCTGACCACCAAGCTGGACTTCGTCATCAACTGGGCGCGGCGCAACTCGCTGTGGCCCATGCCGTTCGGAACCGCCTGCTGCGCCATCGAGATGATGGCCTCGGCGGCCAGCAACTTCGACCTGGCGCGCTTCGGGATGGAGCGTATGTCGTTCAGCCCGCGCCAGGCGGACGTGCTCATCTGCGCGGGGCGGGTGCCCTACAAGCTCGCGCCCGTGCTGCGGCGCATCTGGGACCAGATGCCGCAGCCCAAGTGGTGCGTGTCGATGGGCGCCTGCGCCAGCTCGGGCGGGGTGTTCGACGTCTATTCGATGGTGCAGGGGATCGACACCATCATCCCCGTGGATGTCTACGTCCCTGGCTGCCCGCCGCGGCCCGAGGGCCTCATCTACGGCCTCATGATGATCCAGGAGAAGATCCGCGAGGAGAGCCTGACCCATCGCGACGTCCTGCGGGCCGAGGAGGCCATGGCGGCCGGCCGGCCGCGTGCGTCCGAGCAGCAGGTCGTGGAGCTGACCGGTCCCTTCGGCAACTCCACCCGTCAGAACCGGGTCAGCGGCCTCGTGGAGACGGACGCGCAGAGCCGACCCAAGGACCGCATTCCGTGACCCACGGAGGGTGGACATGAGCGCCGAAGCACGTCGTCCCGACTTCAGCCACGTCTCGGCCGGTCCGACGCGCCCGGGGATTCCCCAGGCCGCCGTGCCCCCGGCCGGAGCCGCGCCCTCGGGCCACCCGTCGGTCGAGGCGCTGCTGGCGCACTTCGCCGACGCGGTCGTGCGTCATGAGGTCTGCTCGGGCGACCAGGACGTCGTCTACGTGGCTCCCGACCGGAACGTGGAGATCCTCACGTTCCTGAAGACGGATCCGGATCAGCACTACGACTTCCTCGCGGACGTCACCGCCGTGGACTACGGCGGCGGCGCGCCCCTGCAGGTCGTGTATCAACTCTGGTCGATCCCGCATCGGCGCGGGCTGCGGGTCAAGTGCGAGCTGGCGCTCGAGGCGCTGCACATCCGCTCGGTCGTGCCGCTGTGGAGATCCGCCGACTGGCTGGAGCGCGAGGTGTACGACCTGTTCGGGATCACCTTCGAGGGACACCCGGACCTGCGGCGCATCCTGATGCCGGAGACCTACGCGGAGGGGCATCCCCTGCGGAAGGACTTCCCGCTGCGCGGCCGCTTCTCGCGGGCCGAGCAGACCCGCCGTGCGCTGCAGCAGGACGATCCCTACGCCGACTACACGTCGTTCGAAGCGGGTGCGGGCGGTGCACCTCAGCTCGTGGGCCCGCAGCCGGACGACGGAGATTCGAGATGAGCAACCGTACCGTCGAATACGCGGTGACCCGCGGTCCCGAGCTGGGCGTGGACGGACGTCCCGCCTGGGGGCCGCTGGCACCGGTGGACGCACCCGAGCCCGAACTGGGCTCGGAGCACATGCTGATCAACATCGGTCCGCAGCACCCCGCCACCCACGGCGTGCTACGCCTCGTGTGTGAGCTGGACGGGGAGACCGTGGTCAAGGTCATTCCCCACATCGGGTACCTGCATTCGTCCTTCGAGAAGCTGGGCGAGTACCGCACCTGGAATCAGATCGTCCCGCTGACCGACCGCATGGACTATCTGGCGCCGTTGATCTACAACTGCGCCTACGCCATGGCCGTCGAGAAGCTCATGGGCATCGAGGTCACCGAACGCTGCAAGGTCGTACGGGTGATCTGCATGGAGATGGATCGCATCTTCAGCCACCTGCTGTGGCTGGGGACCACCGCCATCGACGTGGGGGCCTTCACACCGTTCCTGTACTGCTTCCAGCAGCGTGAGAAGATCTACAAGCTGCACGAGGCCCTGACCGGCGCCCGCATCACCACGTCCGCCACCCGCATCGGCGGCATGATGGCGGATCTACCGGAAGGCTGGACCGACGGGCTGCGCGACTTCCTGCAACACTTCCCGACCACGCTGGACGAGGTCGATCGGCTCCTTACGAACAACGCCATCCACCTGGGGCGGACCCAGGACGTCGGCGTGATCTCGGCCGACGACGCCGTGAACTACGGCTTCAGCGGCCCCAACCTGCGGGCGTCGGGCGTCACGTACGACATCCGCAAGGACAAGCCGTACTACGACTACGAGACGTACGACTTCGAGGTCCCGGTCGGCACGCACGGCGACTGCTACGACCGATACCTCGTGCGCTTCGAGGAGATGCGGCAGAGCGTGCGTATCCTGCACCAGGCGCTCGAGCGACTGCCCGGTGGCCCGATCAACGTGGAGGACCCTCGGATCTCGCTGCCATCCAAGACGGACTGCATGAACGACATGGAGTCCATGATCCATCACTTCAAGTTGATCATGGAAGGCATCAAGGCGCCGCCCGGCGACTGCTACTTCGCCGTCGAAGGGTCCAAGGGTGAGCTGGGCATGTACCTGGCGTCGGACGGGGGGAGCAAGCCGGTGCGCTGGCGGATCCGCCCGCCGTCCTTCGTGAACCTGTCCGTCATCCCCAAGCTGGCCGAAGGCCACCTGGTGTCCGACCTGATCATGATCAATGCGAGCCTGGACATCGTGCTGGGGGAGATCGACCGGTGAGCGCGGGTAGCGACGTCCCCTTCCGGAACCCGGGGTGGGCCGGGAACACCGGCGAGTTCGATCTGGCCGAGGAGCAGGTGCGTGGCGACAGCTACGTCGGCCTGCGCCCGCTGGACGGAGGCCATCCCTCCGTCTCCGCCAGCTACCCCTACATGAAGGTGGAGAAGCACCCGGAGGCGCCGCTGTTCGAGGGCCCGTTCCAGGCGCGCTTCGAGAAGATCCGCACGCGCTATCCCAACGCCCGCGCGGCACTCCTGCCGTCGCTGAATCTCGCGCAGGAGGTGCGGGGGCACGTGTCGCCCGAAACCATGGACGAAGTCGCGCGGCTGCTCGGCCTTCCCGAGGCATACGTGCGAGGTGTCGCCACCTTCTACACCATGTACAACAAGCGGCCCGTCGGCCGCTTCCTGGTGCAGGTGTGCACCAACATCTCCTGCAACCTCTGTGGCGCGGAGGACGTGCTGGCCGCGTTCCTCGAGCACGCCGACACCGAGCTCGGTCTGACCAGCGCAGACGGGGACTTCACGGTCGTGGAGGCCGAGTGCCTGGCGGCTTGCGGATTCCCGACCTGCGTGCAGGTCAACTCGCGCTACTACGAGAACGTCACCGCCGAGCAGGTGCCGGAGTTGATGGCACGCCTGCGCGAGCGGGGGGAATGAGCGATGGCCTACCCGTACCGACATCCGAGTGAGGTCCGGCTGCTCAGCGAGCACTTCGGTGATCCCGAGGCGCGCTCGCTGGCGTCCTGGCAGGCGCGCGGGGGCTACAAGGGGCTGAAGCGGGCGCTGGAGCTGGGCCGCGAGAAGGTGATCGACGAGGTGAAGGCCTCCGGTCTGCGCGGTCGCGGCGGTGCCGGCTTCCCGACCGGCGTGAAGTGGGGCTTCATGCCCAAGAACAGCGGCAAGCCCCACTACCTCTGCTGCAACGCGGACGAATCCGAGCCGGGGACCTTCAAGGATCGCGAGCTGATCCGGTGGACCCCGCACCAGCTCATCGAGGGGTGCCTGATCGGTGCCTACGCCATCGGGGCGCAGCATGCCTACATCTACCTGCGAGGGGAGTTCTTCGAGGCCACGCAGGTGTTGGCCAAGGCCGTGGAGGAAGCCTACGCAGCCGGGCTGGCGGGTGAGGACGTTCTGGGCTCCGGCGAGCGGCTCGACGTCACCCTGCACGTGGGCGCGGGCGCCTACATCTGCGGTGAAGAGACCGGTCTGATGAACTCGTTGGAGGGCCGCCGCGGCCAGCCGCGCGTGAAGCCTCCGTTCCCGGCGGCCGTGGGCGCCTTCGGGATGCCCACGACGATCAACAACGTGGAGACGCTGTGCGCGGTGCCCCACATCGTCCTGAACGGCGGTGCGTGGTACCGGCAGTGGGGCACGGAGAAGAGCCCCGGCACCAAGCTCTTCTGCGTGAGCGGGCACGTGAAGCGCCCCGGCAACTACGAGCTTCCCCTGGGCTTCCCGTTGATGGACCTCATCAACGACGTCTGCGGAGGCATGCGGGAGGGCCGGACCCTCAAGGCGGTCATCCCGGGTGGCTCCTCGGTTCCGCTGATGAACGTGGACGACTGTCAGACCTGCGCGCTCGACTACGAAGGCGTGGCGGCCTGCGGGTCCATGCTGGGCTGCGCGTCCGTGATCATCATGGACGACTCGACCGACATCGTTCGACAAGTCCGTCGCATGGTGCAGTTCTACGCCCACGAGTCCTGCGGGCAGTGCACGCCGTGCCGGGAAGGGACCGCGTGGATGACCAGGGTCCTCCAGCGCATCGAGGACGGCCGCGGCACCGAGGAAGACCTCGACACGCTGCTGGAGATGAGCGAGCAGATGACCGGGACCACCATCTGCGTGCTGTCGGATTCGGCCGCCGCACCTGTCGTCTCCTCCATCGCCAAGTTCAAGGACGAGTACCTCGCGCTCATCCGCAGGGGTGAGCGGGTGGGTGCGGCGTGATCACCGCATACGGGATCTCATGAGCGACAACGGCACGACGGAGACGGTCACGCTCACCATCGACGGCCGCGAGGTGTCGGTGCCCAAGGGCACCACCCTGCTCGAGGCTGCCCAGTCGATGGGGACGACCGTCCCCCATTACTGCTACCATCCCGGGCTCTCGTCCCCGGCCATGTGCCGGCTCTGCCTCGTCGAGGTGGAAGGCGCGCCCAAGCTGCAGCCCTCCTGCGTCACCCAGGCCATGCCGGGGCAGGTCGTGCACACGCACAGCGACAAGTCGCTGGACATGCGGCGTGGCGTCCTCGAGTTCTATCTGGTCAATCACCCACTCGACTGCCCCATCTGCGATCAGTCGGGTGAGTGCAAGCTCCAGGACTACGTCAACAAGGAAGGGCGGGGCCACGGACGCAGCCGCGAGCCCAAGCGCATCTTCGGTCGTGACGATTTCGGCGGAGATGTGCTCTTCTACGGGGATCGCTGCGTGATGTGCACGCGTTGCGTGCGCTTCATGGACGAGGTCCACCGCGATACACGCCTGACGGTCGTGGAGCGGGGCGGCCGCTCGGTGATCGACACGTTCTTCGAGCGGGGGCTGGAGGGGGCCGCGTTCGCGGGCAACATCGTCGACATCTGTCCGGTAGGCGCGCTGGTCTCCAAGGACTTCCTGCACAAGGCAAGGGCCTGGGACCTGGACCATACGCCGTCCGTGTGCCCCAACTGCAGCCAGGGCTGCAACATCGAGCTGCATACCCGCGACAATCTCGTGCAGCGCTTGAAGCCACGCGAGAATCCGCAGGTCAACAGCTTCTGGATGTGCGACTACGGTCGACTCCGCTACGAGTGGATCAACCATGCCGACCGCCTGGAGGTGCCGCGGGTGCGGCGCGGCACCGGCCTGGTGGCCACCGACTGGAGCGACGCCCTGGGCGCACTCTACGAGCGGGTCGCAGCCGGGAACGGCGGACCGGTCACGCTGATCGCGAGCCCGCTGGCCTCCAATGAAGATCTCGCCGCCCTCCGGCGCTTCGGCGAGACGCTGGGCGGCGCGTCCACCCGTGTCTACCGCTCGCGTCGAACCGCCGAGGAGATCCCCCTGCCGGGGTTCCCCGCGCTGGTGCGGCGGGGACAGCTCACGCCCAACGAACGCGGCGCCGACGTGCTGGGCTTCACCCGCACCGGGGACGACGACGGCAAGGGCGGCCTGGAGGCGATACGTGGGGGCACGGTGGTGATCCTCGGAGATCCCCTCGTGGATCTGCCCCCCGGTCAGCTGGAGGGTGCGGACCTGGTCCTCTACCTCGGCTGGTACCCCTCCGGTGTGGAAGCCGCCGCGGACTTCGTGCTGCCCATCTGCACGTTCGCGGAGATGGACGGGACCTTCACCAACCACGAAGGGCGCGTGCAGCGCTTCCACAAGGGCCTGGACGAGCCGGGCGCGGCGCGGCCCGCCTGGTTCGTGCTCGGGGCCGTCGAGGCTGCGCTGGGAGACACGGAGTCGCCCGCGCGGGTGGATCTGGCGTTCGAGCGAGCCGGTCAGGTGGCCCCCGAGTTCCGTGGCCTCACGTACCTCGAGATCGGCGACCGCGGCGCGCTGCTGAACGAACCCATCGAGCTGGCGAGAGGATAGATGGAGCCGATCACACTCGCGGACGGCCTGTGGTACTGGGTCGCGATGCTCATCAAGGTGATCGCGGGCTTCACAGCCGTGATGGTGGGCGTGGCCTACACCACACTGGCGGAGCGCCGCATCTCCGCCTTCATCCAGGACCGCCTCGGGCCCAACCGTGTGGGCCCCTTCGGGCTTCTGCAGCCTATCGCAGACGGGATCAAGAACATTCTCAAGGAGGAGACGCTCCCGGCCACGTCGGCCAAGTTCTACTTCATCCTGGGCCCGATGCTCTCGGTGATCCCGGCGGTGGTGACCTGGGCGGTCATCCCGTTCGCGGCGCCGCTTCCCACGCCGGTCGGCGTCATCGACATGGTGGTCGCCGATCTGCCCATCGGGATCCTCTTCGTCCTGGCCTTCGCCTCCCTGGGTGTGTACGGCCTGTTCCTGGGTGGGTGGGCCTCCAACAACAAGTACGCCTTCCTGGGTGCGCTGCGCTCCTCTGCCCAGATGGTCAGCTACGAGGTCGCGCTCGGGTTGAGTCTGATCACGGTCCTGATGCTCGCCGGCAACGTGACCATGTCCCAGATCATCTGGCAGCAGCAGCAGCTGGACCTCTGGTTCGCACTGCCGCTGTCGCTCGGCTTCCTCTTCTTCATGATCTCGGCCTTTGCGGAGACCAACCGTCTCCCGTTCGACATGCCGGAGGCCGAGTCCGAGCTGGTGACCGGATACCACACCGAGTACTCGGCCATGAAGTTCTCGATGTTCTTCATCGCCGAGTACGCGCACGTGCTGACGTCCTCGGCCTTGATGGCCACCTTGTTCTTCGGCGGTTGGGATCTGCCCGGGCAGTGGGACGACGCGTTCTGGTACCAGGGCATGCTCATCTCGGGATTCGACGCCAGCGGCGCGCCCATCGCGGCAAATCCGGCCTGGTGGAAGACGCTCCTCACGCTGGGTGCGTTCACCGCCAAGACGCTGTTCTTCGTGGTGGTCTACATCTGGGTGCGCTGGACGCTGCCCCGGTTCCGCTACGACCAGGTGATGAGCCTGGGCTGGAAGGTCATGCTCCCCGTCTCGCTCGCCTACACCATGCTCGTCGCCGGCACCATCCTGGTCCTGGACCAGCTGGGCGTGCAGTACGGGCTCGTGTTCGGGCTCGTGCTGTCCGGAGTGAGCCTCGCGGCGCTGCTGGCGTTCATGTTCTTCCTCGATCGGGGACGCATCATCAAGGGCGCGGCGGCCAAGCCGGTCGTGCCTGAGCGAGACGTTCAACTGCTACCGCAGGCAGGGGGTGACGCATGGCGGTAACGGTCAAGGTTCTCCGCCGGCCGGAGCCGGAGAAGAACTCGTACCTCAGGGCCACCCTGAAGGGGATGGCGCTGACGTTCAAGCACATGATCCGGCCGGACAAGATCACGCAGCAGTATCCGGAGGAGCCGACGCAACTGTCGCCGCGTTGGCGAGGCACGCACCGGATGGAGGTCCACGCGGACGGGCGGCCCAAGTGCGTCGCGTGTGGCCTGTGCCCGACGGTCTGTCCGGCCAACTGCATCCGGCTCGTGGGCGGGGAGGACGACCAGGGCGTCCGGTATCCCATCGTCTACGAGATCGACGAGTTCCGCTGCATCTTCTGCGGGATGTGTCAGGAGGTGTGCCCCGTGGAGGCCATCCACGTCGGTCGCCACTTCGAGAACGCCGAGTACACGCGCGAGCGGTTCGTCTACGACCTGGACCGGCTGATGGATCAGGATCATCCGACGACGCTGCTCTGGGATCCTTCCGATCCCCGGTCCGAGTAAGGAGCCCGTCCTTGGTCCAGATCCTCTTCTACGTGTTCGGCGCCATCGCCATCGGATGCGGCGTCGGGGTCGTGGTGGCGCGCAATCCGGTGGCCAGCCTGCTGGCAATGGTGGCGTCGCTGGCGAGCGTGGCCGGCATCTTCGTGCTGCTGGAGGCGCACTTCCTGGCGGCCATCCAGGTCCTGGTCTACGCCGGCGCCATCATGGTGCTGTTCCTTTTCGTGATCATGTTGCTGAACCTCGGGCACGAGGCCCGCTCCGACCTGCGCACCGGCGCGTGGATGATCGCGGGCTTCGCGCTCTGCGGTGGCGTGGTGGGCGCCGTGCTCACGGCGCTCGGACGATCGGACATGGATGGCACGACGGGCCCGGCCGCCCAGATGCTCGACGCCATGGTCCTGGAGAAGGGAGCCGTGGGCGTGATCGCCGATCCGTTGTTCACCACCTACGTGGTGCCGTTCGAGTTGACCGGCATCCTGCTCCTCATCGCGGTGGTCGGTGCCATCGCCCTGGCCAAGCGGAGGGTCTGACGTGGTCGTCCCGTCGCTCTGGGTGAGCGCCATCCTGTTCGCGATCGGCACGTTGGGCGTGATCGTCCGCCGCAACGCCATCATCATGTTCCTCAGCGTCGAGCTCCAGCTCAACGCCGTGAACCTCGCCTTCGTGGCCCTGTCCCGGCTGTGGGGCATCGACGGCCAGGTCTTCGTGTTCTTCGTGATGACGGTCGCCGCCGCCGAAGCGGCGGTCGGGCTCGCCATCATCATCTCCATCTTCCGCCACTACGAGACCGTCGACGTGGACTCGTTCAATCAGCTGAAGTGGTAGGGCGATGATCCTCTCCGCCCTGGCCTTCCCGCAGGAGCACGCTGCCACCGGATCCTTCGAGCCGTTTCTCGTGGGCTGGGTGGTCCTGTTGCCGCTCCTCGGCTTCCTGCTCAATGGCGCGCTCGCGCTCCAGCACGCACGGCGTTCGGCGGCGGCGGTGCGGGGCGGCGGCGAGCTCTCGCTGGATCCGAAGCCGTCCACGCACACGCTTCCGACCTGGATCGGGCCGGGCGTCATGCTGGGTGCCTTCCTGATCACGGCGGTCAACTTCGCCCGCATGCTCGGGGTGGAGCTCCACGATCCGGCCGTCCTGCACTACGGCACCTGGATGGCCACGGGCACCTTCACCGTGGACTGGGCGCTCCAGCTGGATCAGCTGTCCATGGTCATGATGATGGTCGTGACCGGCGTGGGCTTCCTGATCCACGTGTTCAGCGTGGGCTACATGAAGGAGGACCCGGGGTACCCCCGGTACTTCGCCTACCTGAACCTGTTCGTCTTCTTCATGCTGGTGCTGGTCACCGGCTCCAGCTATCCCGTGCTCTTCGTGGGCTGGGAGGGCGTCGGGCTCTGCAGCTACCTGCTGATCGGATTCTGGTTCAGTGACCGGGAGAAGTCCGACGCCGGCAAGAAGGCGTTCATCGTCAACCGCATCGGCGACTTCGGCTTCCTGATCGCGATGTTCCTGCTGTACCGCGCGTTCGGGACCCTGGACTTCGTCTCGGTCTTCGAGGCCGCGCCCGGTACGCTGGAGTACGGCGGCAGCCTGGTCACCTGGATCACACTGGCCTTCCTGCTCGGCTGCGCCGGGAAGAGCGCCCAGGTCCCCCTGTACGTCTGGCTGCCGGACGCGATGGCGGGCCCGACGCCCGTATCGGCGCTGATCCACGCGGCCACCATGGTGACGGCCGGGGTCTACCTGGTGGCGCGCTCCGCGGTGCTGTTCGCCCTGGCGCCGGTGGGATCGGCGGCGGTGGCCGGGATCGGGGCGCTGACGGCGCTCTTCGCGGCCACCATCGCGCTCAAGCAGTACGACATCAAGAAGGTGTTGGCCTACTCCACGGTCTCCCAGCTGGGCTACATGTTCCTGGGCGTCGGCGTGGGTGCGTATGCGGCGGGTGTGTTCCACCTGATGACGCATGCCTTCTTCAAGGCCTTGCTGTTCATGGGGTCGGGGGCGGTCATCCACTCCATGCACCACGCGTTGCATCACACGCACTCCCATGAGGACCCGCAGGACATGCGGAACATGGGTGGGCTCAAGCGCTACCTGCCGATCACCTGGATCACCATGTGGATCGCGACCCTGGCCATCGCCGGGGTGTGGCCTTTCGCCGGGTTCTTCTCCAAGGACGAGATCATCTGGTCGGCCGCGGCCTGGGCGGGCGCGGCGGAGAATCCGTTCGGCGCCCTCTACACGGTCTACTGGCTCATCGCGCTGGCGGCCGCGCTGCTCACCGCGTTCTACATGACGCGGATGATGATCATGACCTTCCACGGCCCCAACCGCACCGGGGACGAGGAGAGCAAGCACCTGCACCGCGCGCCGGCGGTCATGTGGATCCCACTGGCGGTGCTGGCCGTCCTGTCGATCTTCGGGGGCTGGATCAACGTGCCGGAGGAGATCCACCATTCCTTCTTCGGTCTGTTCGGCGCGTTGCCCATGAGCGAGTGGCTGCACCACTGGTTGGAGCCGCTCACGCACACGGCGGACGAGATCCGGGTGGCGCAGATGGGGGAGATGGCCCATGCCGCCCCGTTCGGCGGAGGCGAGGTGCTGTGGGCCCTGGTCTCCACGGCGCTGGCCGCGGTGGTCGTGGTCACAGCGGTCGTGCTCGTCGGCCGCCAGAAGGTCGTGCCGGCCGGACAGGACGCCGAGCCCAGTGGCTTCGGTCGGATCCTCTACAACAAGTGGTATGTGGACGAGCTGTACGACCGCATCGTGGTCCGTCCGCTCGTCGGTGCTTCGCGCTTCGCCTGGAAGGTGATCGACGCCACGATCATCGACGGGTTCGTCAACGCGGTGGGATACCTGGCCCGGGTGATGGGCTGGGTGGTGACCCTGGTCCAGACCGGATCGGTCAACACCTACGCGCTCGTGCTCACGCTCGGGGTCCTGGCGATCCTGGGCACGGTGATCTGGTAGGCGACGATGACCACGTTCCTGACCCAGCTCGGGTACGAGGCCTGGATCCTCCACGCCCTCATCTGGCTCCCCCTGGTCGGTATGGGGGTCGTGCTGGCCCTTCCGGAGGAGCGGGCCAAGACCGTCGCCTTCGGTTGGTCGCTCGGGCTGTTCGTGCTGAGCGTCGGGCTGTGGTGGGCGTACACGCCCGGCAGTGCCGACATGCAGATGGTGAGCTCCACCCCCTGGATCGGGATGTGGGGCATCCACTATGCGCTCGGGGTGGACGGGATCTCGCTGTTCATGATCCTGCTCACCACGCTGACCACACCGATCGCGATCCTGGGCTCGTTCAACTACATCCAGAAGCGTGAGAAGGCGTTCTACGCGCTCATGCTGCTGCTCGAGACCGGCGTCGTCGGCGTCTTCGCCGCCACCGACCTGTTCCTCTTCTACGTGTTCTTCGAACTCACGCTGGTCCCGATGTACTTCATCGTGGGGGTGTGGGGCGGCGAACGGCGCGTGTACGCGGCCATCAAGTTCTTCCTGTACACGGCGTTCGGGTCGCTGCTGATGCTGGTGGCGATCCTCTACCTGTCCTGGCGGGCTCGCAACGCGCTCGGTACGCCCACGTTCGGATACCAGGATTTCCTGACGCTCCCGCTGACGATGCGGGAGCAGCTTCTGCTGTTCAGCGCGTTCGCGCTGGCCTTCGCCATCAAGGTCCCGGTCTTCCCGCTGCACACCTGGTTGCCGGACGCCCACGTAGAGGCGCCGACGCCCGGCTCGGTGGTGCTGGCGGCCGTGTTGCTCAAGATGGGCACGTACGGCTTCGTCCGCTTCCTGCTTCCGTTGTTCCCGGATGCAGCGCAGCACCCGACCGTCGTGACCGTCATGCTGGTGCTGGGGGTGGTCGGTATCGTCTACGCCGCGTGGGTGGCCGCGGTGCAACCCGACGCCAAGAAGCTCGTGGCCTACACCTCCGTGGCCCACATGGGCTTCGTGGTCATCGGCACCTTTGCGCTGACCGTCAACGGGTTGCAGGGCGGCCTGCTCGTCATGATCTCGCACGGGGTCTCGACGGGGGCCCTGTTCCTCCTGCTGGGCATGCTGTACGAGCGGCGCCACACGCGGGCCATCGACGAGTTCGGTGGCCTGGGGCGGGTCGCACCTTGGTTGGCCACCGCGTTCGTGATCACGGCGCTGGCGTCGATCGGGCTTCCGGGCACGAGCGGATTCGTCGGTGAGTTCCTGGCGCTGCTCGGGACGTTCGAGACCCGGCCCGGGCTGGCCATCCTGGCGTCGACGGGGGTCATCTTCGCCGCCTACTACATGCTCCCGATGGTGCAGCGCGTGTTCTTCAACCGGCTCGATCGGCCCGAGAATCGAACCATCCCCGACCTCTCCGGACGCGAGTTGGCGGTTCTGACCCCGCTGCTCGCGTTGATGATCTGGATCGGGGTACAGCCGACGCCTTTCCTGTCCCGCATGGAGCCTTCGGTGCGAGGCGTCGTGGAGCGGCTCGAGGATCGACGTGCGGATGCGGCGGACCCGGGGCAGGCCGGCCTCCTGCTGGGGCAGGTGGACGCCGCGCAGCTGGACGCGGTGCGGCCGGAGCCGGGCGCTGCGGCACCGGAGACCGGAGGCATCCGCGCCGGGCAGGTGGACAAGGAGACCGCGGAGGAGTCCCTCCCGGCGTCCGTCGAATCGTCGGAGGACTGAGGTGACGCTCGACTTCAGCCGTCAGCTCCACTACGTGTGGGCCCTCATGCCCGAGATCGTCCTGTCGATCTGGGGGATCGGCGTGCTGCTCGCAGGCGCCCGGCCCCCGCGCGGGGACGTGGCGACGGACGACGAGTGGTTGGGGTGGATGTCGCTCATCGGGGTGGCGCTGGCGGCGGCGGCCAACGGCTGGCTCCACGGCGTGACCGAGGTCGGCACCAGCGCGATGGTGGCCACCGATGGAGTGCGCCTGTTCGCCAACTGGGTCATCCTCCTGGCGCTGGCGCTGGGCATCCTGACGTCGCTGGACTACGTGAGCCGTCAGCGCCTGCAGGCCGCCGAGTTCTACGGTCTGATGCTGTTCAGCGCCGTGGGCATGATGACCATGGCGGGCACGCGCGACCTCATGCTGATGTTCATCGGGCTCGAGGTCATGTCCATCGCCATCTACGTCCTGGCGGCATTCAATCGACGCGACCGGCGGTCCGCGGAGGCCGGGCTCAAGTACTTCCTGCTCGGCGCCTTCTCCTCCGGATTCTTCCTGTACGGGGTGGCGCTGGTCTACGGTGCGGTCGGAAGCACCAACCTGGAGGTCGTGGGCGCATCGCTGGCGGCGGGTACGGCCAACCGCGGGCTGCTGACACTGGGTGCCGTGATGCTCGCGGTCGGGTTCGGCTTCAAGGTCTCCCTGGTTCCGTTCCACATGTGGACGCCCGACGTCTACGAGGGCTCGCCCACGCCCGTCACCGCCTTCATGTCGGCTGCCGTCAAGGCAACGGCGTTCATCGCCTTCCTGCGCGTCTTCACTACCGCGTTCGGCGGCATGGCCGAGACGTGGCATTCGGTGCTGTGGTGGCTGGCGGCGTTGACGATGGTCGGCGCCAACCTGATGGCGCTGGCCCAGAGCAACGTGAAACGCATGCTGGCCTACAGCTCGGTCGCCCATGCGGGCTACCTGCTGGTGGCGATCGTGGCCCTGAACGAGACCGCGGCGGCGGCGCTGCTCTTCTACGTCTTCGTCTATACCGTGATGAACCTGGGTGCCTTCGCCGTCGTCATCGCCGTGTCGCACCACGGTGAGGAGCGCCTCCGGATCGAGGACTATGCGGGCTTCGGATGGCAGCAGCCGGCGCTGGCGGTCTTCCTCACCGTATTCCTGCTCTCGCTCGCCGGGTTCCCGGGCACCGGGGGCTTCATGGCCAAGGTCTACCTGCTGCTCGGCGCGCGTGACGCCGAGTTGTGGACGCTGGCGGTGCTGCTGGTCCTGACGACGATCGCGTCGTACTGGTACTACCTCCGCCTGGCCTGGACCATGTGGATGCGCGAGGGGCGCAGCCCCGACACCCACCGGTCCGTCTTCGCCCCGTTGTCCATGCGCTTCGCGCTCGCGGCGGCCGTGATCCTCATCCTGCTCTCCGGGCTCTTTCCCGGGGCGGCGCTCGAGGTCGCGGGACGCAGCGTGGCGCAGTGGGGAGCGCAGGCCTTCCCGGTCCCGGGCCTCGGTCAGTAGCCTGACGTAGCGTCCGCCCGCGTGGGGCGCCCTCGGCGGCGGTCCGCCGGCGGCTCCATCCTCGCGAACGAGCGAACCACGATGGCGTTTGCACCGCATATCTTCCGGCAGTACGACATCCGGGGCGTGGTCGGCACCGACCTCACCGAGGAGGTCGCCCGGGCGGTCGGGCGTGCCTACGGCACGGAGATCCGGAGGGAGAAGGACCGGCCGACCGTGGTGGTGGGGCAGGACAACCGCCCCAGCTCTCCGGGCCTGGCGGATGCCCTCATCGACGGCCTCCGCACCAGCGGAGTGGACGTCGTGGACGTGGGGACGGTCCCGACCCCGCTCGTGTACTGGGCAGAGAAGACGCTGGGCACCGACGGAGGGCTCCAGGTCACCGGCTCGCACAACCCGGCGGAGTACAACGGCATCAAGATGACCGTGGGGACCCGATCCCTCCATGGCGATCGGATCCAGGGGCTGCGGGAGCGCATCGGGCGACAGGACTACGCCACCGGGGCGGGAGCACACCGCTCCGAGGACATCGTGGGCCGCTACATCGAGGACATCCGGGGACGGGTGAAGCTCGAGCGGCCCGTCCGGGTGGCGGTGGACTGCGGCAACGGAACGGGAGCCCTGCTCGCGGTGTCCCTGCTGGAGGCCGTGGGGGCGGAGGTCACCCCTCTCTACTGCGAGTCCGACGGGACCTTTCCCAACCACCACCCGGATCCGACCGTGGACGAATACCTCGTCGACCTGATCCAGACGGTCCAGGACAAGGGGCTGGAGCTGGGCCTCGGCTTCGACGGGGACGCAGACCGCCTGGGCGCCGTGGATGATCGCGGGCGGGTGGTGCGAGGCGACATCCTGCTCCTCCTCTTCGGTCTGGACCTGCTGGAGCGCAAAGGCCCGGGCCAAAAGCTCGTCTTCGACGTGAAGTGCTCGCAGGTCCTGCCGGAGGTCTTCGAGGCACGGGGCGGGGAAGCCATCATGTGGAAGACCGGACACTCCCTCATGAAGGAGAAGATGCGCGAGACCGGAGCTCCGATCGCAGGTGAGCTGTCGGGGCATATCTGCATCGCCGACAACTACCTGGGATTCGACGACGCGCTGTTCGATGCCTGTCGTCTGTTGGAGATCGTCTCGCGTCTGCCGGAGCCGCTGTCTGCCGCTGTGGACCGGTTCCCGCGGTACGTCTCCACGCCGGAGATCCGGATCGACGTCACCGAGGACGTGAAGTTCGGGCTGGTGGAGCGCGCCATGGAGCACTTCCGCGCGCGCTACGAGGTCATCGACGTGGACGGCGTGCGCGTGCAGTTCGGGGATGGGTGGGGCCTGCTCCGCGCCTCCAACACCCAGCCGGTCCTGGTGGCCCGCTACGAGGCCCGCACCGAGGAGCGCCTGGCCGAGATCCGGGCGACCTTCGAGGAGTGGCTGCGTGATCAAGGGGTCGATGCCTGAGGGTGGGCGCCGGCGCTTCCCGACGGGCCGCACCCTGCTGTGGGTGCTGGCCGCGGTCGTCGGGGGGCTGCTCCTGCTCCGCCTCCTCTCGGGCTTCCTGGTCGAGGTCCTCTGGTTCGACAGTGTCGGCCACGCCGACACCTTCTGGACCCGCACGCTCTGGGAGATCACGGCCCGGCTCAGCGTGACCGGGGTCGCCGCCCTGGCGGCCCTGATCAACCTGCGCGGGGTCGCCGCCACGCTCGGTGCCATCCGGATCCGCCGCCGCTTCGGGGACCTCGAGATCTCCGAGCAGGTCCCTCGGCGGACCGTCCTGTTGGGGCTGACGGTCATCGCGGTCCTCTTCGGCCTCTGGTTCGGGGCCGCGCTCCCGGGCGGCACCGGGATCGACGCGCTGGTGGCGATCCGGGCACCGGCGTGGGGACAGACGGACCCGTTCTTCGAGCGCGACCTGGGATTCTACGTCTTCGCGCTCCCCCTGCTGCGGGGCGCGGTGGCGTTGGCGCTGGCCCTGGTCTTCCTCCTGGTGGCGCTCTGCGTGGCCGGCTATGCGGCCACAGGTGCGCTGACCCTGGAACGCGGTCGTCTGCGCGTCTCGCGCGACGCCACCCGGCATCTCCTCCTGCTGGTCGCCACGTTCGTCGGGCTGCTGGCGGTCCGCTTCGCACTCCAGCGCTACCACCTCCTCGTCGAGGGCTCCTCCGACGTGGAGGGCATCTTCGGCTACACGGACGCGGTGGCCCGGCTCCCCGCGCTGAGCGGGCTCACCGGTGTGGCGTTGCTGGCCGCGCTGGCGATCGGGTGGGCCGCCTTCCGCGACCGGGTGGCCGTGGCGGTCGGTGCGGTGGGGAGCCTGGCGGCCGGATGGCTCATCCTGGCCCAGGCCTATCCGGCGCTCATCCAGCAGTTCCGGGTACAGCCGAACGAGCTCGCCGCCGAGACACCCTACATCGAGGCCAATCTCCGGCTCACCCGCGAGGCGTGGGGGCTCGGGGGGATCCAACGCGAGCGCTATACACCGGGGCCGCCCTCGTCGGAGACCTGGGCTCAGGCCCTGCCTCAGCTGGACGGACTTCCGGTGTGGAGTCGCTCGGCGCTCGGCAACACGTTCCAGCGGCGAGAGGCGCGCTTCGGGTACTACGACTTCTCGGTGGTCGGGATCGACCGCTATCCGGGGCCCGACGGCATCGTGCCCACCGCGCTCTCGGTACGGGAGATCGATGCCACCCGGATCCCGGATCCCAACTGGCAGAACCTGCACCTGCGCGAGCGGTTCGTCCGTGGGATGGGGGCGGTCATGGCCGTGGTGGCCGGTTCGCCCGTCGACTACAGCCCGCGCCTGCTGCTCTCGGGCATCCCGCCGCGGGCCGCCCCCACCGCGCCGGCCCACGTGCGGCTCGATCGCTCCGCGGTCTTCTTCGGCGCGCGCACCCAGCCCTACGCCATCGTAACGCCGTCCGACAGCGTGTTCCTGGCGCCCGACTCCACCGTCGGGGTGGAAGGCGTCGACTTTCCCCGCGGGATCCGGCTGGACTCCTGGCTGCGCACGCTGTTGTTGGCGTGGCGGTTCCGGGACGCCAACCTGTTGTTCGCCGCAGAAGTGGGCGACTCGTCGCGGTTCGTCTTCCGCCGCAGCGTCTCCGAGCGGCTGGAGGCAGTTGCTCCTTTCCTGCGGTTTCCGTCGGCGCCGTACCCCGTGCTCCTCGACGGGCGGATCGTCTGGGTGCTCGAAGGCTATACGCAAAGCCGGGAGTTCCCTTTGTCGGCGGCCTATTCCTTCGAAGAGCGGCGGGCCATCCGGTATCTGCGCAACTCCGTGAAGGCCACGGTGGATGCGATCTCGGGTGAGGTGCACCTGTACGTGGTGGACCCGGATGATCCGATCCTCGGGGCCTACCGTCGGGTCTTCCCGTCGCTCTTCACGGACCTGGAATCCATGCCCGCGCAGCTCGAGGAGCATCTGCGCTATCCACGCGAGTTGCTGGCGCTGCAGGCCCAGGTGCTGTTCCGCTATCACCAGGAGACCGCAGCCCAGTTCCACGCGCAGCAGGACGTCTGGGCCCCGGCCCAGCAGACCACCGAGGGATCCGTGCCCCAACCGTACTTCCCCGAGTACGCGTGGTACCGACTCCCGGGCGAACCCGACCCCGAGTTCCTGCTCACGACGGTGATGGTGCCGGTCAACCGGCAGAACCTGGCCGCGCTCCTGGTGGGCCGTTCCGATCCGGGCGTCTACGGCCAGCTCAAGCTGATCGAGTTGCCCGTCGGGACCGAGTTCCCGGGCCCCGAGATCGTCGAGGCGCGCGTGGAGCAGGATCCCGTCATCTCGCAGCAGTTCTCGCTGTGGCGTCAGGGGGGTAGCCAGGTGTGGCTGGGGCACCTCCACGTGGTGCCGGTCGCGGGGTCCCTCCTGTACGTGGAGCCCATCTACCTGGCCGCCGAGGCCGGGGCCATCCCCGAGCTGCGGCGCTTCGTCGTGAGCGACGGACAGCGCGCGGTGATGGAGCCGACCCTCCCCGAGGCCGTGGCCGCGCTCTCCGGTCAGCGCGGCGGAGGCTCTCCGAACGAGCAGGCAGAGGACCCGGAGGGAGCCCGATCCACGCTCCCGCTCCGCGCCCTGGAGTTGCTCGACCAGGCCGAGCGCGCCCTGCGAAACGGGGACTTTGCGGGGTACGGGGCCCAGATGGAGCGCCTGCGCGAGTTGCTGGAGCGGTCCCGGGGCGGGGCTTCCTGAGGCGCCGCTCCGGCGTCCCCCGACCATTGATCGCCCTCCGGGGCCGCTCTACCTTGGGGCGCCGCGCGGCCCGGCCGGGCCCGCCCGGCGCACGTGGCGGGCCTCCCGACCTGGGGGGTGCGCCGTAGGCGAGGCGCCCAACCCGAGTCGACATGAACATCCACGAGTACCAGGCCAAAGAGATCTTCCGATCGGTGGGGATGCCCGTCCCCCCCGGCGACATCGCGACCACCCCCGACGAAGCCGAGCGGCTCGCCACCGAGTACGGCGGCCCCGTGGTGGTCAAGGCCCAGGTGCACTCGGGGGGGCGGGGCAAGGCCGGGGGCGTCAAGCTGGCGAAGACGCCGGCCGAAGCGCGTGCCCATGCCGAGAAGATCCTGGGGATGGACATCAAGGGCCTGACCGTGGAGACGGTGCTCGTCACCACGGCGGAGGACATCGCGTCCGAGGCCTATGTGGGCCTGTTGATGGACCGCGTCTCCCAGTCCCCGATCTTCATGGTCTCGCGCGAAGGGGGCATGGACATCGAAGAGGTGGCCGCCACCAAGCCCGACGCCATCGTCCGCCTCGCGGTCGATCCCCGCTACGGGCTCCTGGGACACCAGGCGGAGTGGCTGGCGCGGTCGCTCTACGACGACCCGTCCCACATCAAGCAGGCCGCCCGGATCATGCGGCAGCTCTACGAGTCGTTCGTGAAGTCCGGCGCGAGCATGGTCGAGATCAACCCGCTCATCACCACCCCGGCCGGTGAGCTCAAGGCCATCGACGCCAAGCTGAGCGTGGATGACAACGAGCTGTTCCGCCGTCCCCAGATCGCGGAATACCGGGATCTCTCGGCCGAGCCCGTCGCCGAGACCAAGGCGCGCGAAGCCGGGTTGAGCTTCGTGAAGCTGGACGGGGACGTGGGCTGCTGTGTCAACGGCGCCGGCCTGGCCATGGCCACCATGGATCTGGTGAAGTTCTACGGGGGTCAGCCGGCGAACTTCCTGGACATCGGCGGTTCGTCCAATCCGGACAAGGTGGTCGCGGCGTTGGAGATCATCACGGCCGACCCGAACGTGAAGGTGATCCTTTTCAACATCTTCGGCGGCATCACCCGCTGTGACGACGTCGCTCGCGGCATCGTCACGGCCATGGACCGCATCAAGATCGAGCCTCCGATCGTGATCCGGCTGACCGGCACCAATGAGGAAGAAGCCCTGCGCATCCTGAGCGAAGCGGGATTCAGCGCGTACACGTCCATGGATTCGGTCGTCGAGAAGGCGGTCGAGCTCGCGGGAAGGTAAGGCCCCCGATGTCCATCTTCATCGACAAGAACACGCGCCTCGTCGTCCAGGGCATCACCGGCCGCGACGGGTCCTTCCACACCACCCAGATGATCGAGTACGGCACCCAGGTGGTGGCCGGGGTCACGCCGGGGAAGGGAGGCCAGACGTTCGACGGGCCGGGCGGCGTCCAGGTCCCCATCTTCCACGGCGTGAACGAAGCCGTGCGAGAGGCGGGCGCCAACACCTCCGTCATCTACGTCCCACCGGCCTTCGCCGCGAGCGCGATCATGGAGGCGGCGGACGCCGGCATCAGCTTCATCGTCGCGATCACCGAAGGGATCCCCGTGCAGGACATGGCGCGCGCGCACGCCTATGCCCGCGACCGTGGCGCGCGGGTGCTCGGCCCCAACTGTCCCGGGCTCATCTCGCCCGGCAAGAGCAAGGTGGGCATCCTGCCGGCCCAGATCGTCACGCCGGGTCCGGTTGGCGTGGTGTCGCGATCGGGGACGCTCACGTACGAGGCCGTCTATCAGCTCACGCAGGCCGGGATCGGCCAGACCACGTGCGTGGGCATCGGTGGCGACCCCCTGATCGGCACGAACTTCGTGGACTGCCTGAGCGCCTTCTCGGACGATCCCGAGACCGAGGCGGTCGTGATGATCGGCGAGATCGGCGGCACCGACGAGCAGGAGGCCGCGGCCTTCGTCAAGGCCAACCTGGACATCCCGGTCGTCGGGTTCATCGCGGGACAGACGGCGCCTCCGGGACGCCGGATGGGACACGCGGGCGCCATCATCTCCGGCTCGTCGGGCACCGCGGCCGAGAAGATGGCCGCGTTCGAGGAGAACGGCATCCCGGTGGCCAAGCGTCCGGCCGACATCGTAGGCCTCATCCAGCAGGCGCTCGGGCGCTGAGCGCGTCCGGTCCGGTCCCATGAGGCTCTCCGAGTTGCTCGGACCGGACCGGATCCTGTTGGATCGGGAGCCGGACGATCTCGCGTCTGCGTTGGCCGAGTGTCTCGCCGTGCTGTCGGCGCCGTCCGCGGAGGGGGCCGTCACGCGCGCCCGCGCGCTGCTGGAGGGGCAGGGCGGCGTGGTGGTCCGGGCCAACGAGCAGGTGCTGATCGCGGCCGCCACCGATGGGGTCTCCGCCCCCGAGGCTGCGCTCCTGGTCGCCGCGCGCCCGTTCTCGGCGCCGGTGCCGGTGGAGGATGCCGTGGCCCGGGCGGTCCTGGTGCTGCGGGTCCCGGGGTCGCTCAAGACCCTGAAGGTGCAGTGGTTCCCGGCCATCATCCGGGCGGTACGGGAAGGCGACACGACCGCCCGGCTGTTGTCCGCGCGCACTCCCTCGGCCCTGCAGGGCCTCGAGCCCTTGATGGGCACGTCCCTGCGCAGGCAGTTGCTGGTCGAGGACGTGATGGCGCCCCTCTCGTACCGCGTCTACCCGGACACGCCGGTCTCCGAGGTCATCGACCTGATCGTGCGCCGTTCCGTCCCGGCGGTACCGGTGGTGGGGGAGGGTCACGAGCTCCTCGGCCTCATCACCGCGGGGGATGCCTTGAGCGAGCTGCTGCCGGACCGCATGTCCGGCGATGAGGAGGAGACGCCGGAGAAGAAGGGAAGGACCGCACGCGACGTCATGACGCGGACGGTGATGTGCGTGGGCGAGAGCCAGCAGCTGCTGGAGGCCGCCCATCTGATGGTGAAACGGGGCGTGGAGCAGCTGCCGGTGGTGCGCGAGGGCCAGCTCGTGGGGTTCGTGGCGCGCGACACGCTGCTCAAGACGCTGAGCGAGATCTGAGAGCCGACCCGATCGGACCGGTGGACGGCCGTCCGCCGACCCTGGACCACAACCGCAGGAACACGGCATGAGACAGACCCTGGCGATCATCAAGCCCGACGCCGTCGCCGCCGGCAAGGCCGGGAAGATCCTGGCCCACCTGGAGGGCAACGGCTTCACCGTGCGCGCGCTCGAGATGGTGCGCCTGACCCGAGCCCAGGCCGAGGCCTTCTACGAGGTGCACCGGGAGCGTCCCTTCTACGGCTCCCTGGTGGAGTTCATGACCTCGGGTCCGGCGATCCCGATGGTCCTCGAGGCGGACGGGGCCGTGGCGGCGCTGCGGAGCGCGATCGGCGCCACCGACCCGGCCGAGGCGGCCGAGGGGACGGTCCGGAAGCTCTACGCCGAGTCGAAGGAGCGGAACGCCATCCACGCCTCCGACTCGGACGAGAACGCGGCCCGGGAGATCGCCTTCTTCTTCCCGGAGCGGACCCGGATCGGCCTGGGGCGCTGACCGGTCCCCGGCGGCCGGAGGGGTGGGCCTGTTTTCGTTGACCCTCCTACCCCCCTCGGCTACCTTTCCGGACTATGCTCCAGTTGAATCTGGTGGCATTGAGCCGGGCGGGATCGCTGCCGATCGAAGGCACGCTCCCGGTAGAGGGTCCCGATTGGGACCTGGACGGGCTACGGTTCGACCAGCCGCCGCTCGTCCGGGGAAGGGCTCAGGCCCTGACCGGGGACGATGTGCTCGTCCGGGTCGATGTCGCGGGGGAAGTGGTCGGCGAGTGTGCGCGGTGCCTGGCACCGGTGCGTACGCCCGTCCGTTCCGCTTTCGATCTGTACTACTCGGCCGAAGCGGACGAGGATGACGGGGAGGTGCGGCCGTTGGCGCCGGAAGCCACGACGGTGGATCTGGTGCCCGCGCTGCGGGAGGAGCTGCTGCTCACCCTGCCGACCCATCTGGTGTGTGAAGAAGCGTGCGCCGGGCTATGCCCGAAGTGCGGAGCGAACCTGAACGAGGCACGGTGCGATTGCTCGGACGAGGAGATCGATCCTCGCTGGGCCGCGCTCCGGACCCTGAACGAGTGAGACGAGGATGGCTGTCCCGAAGCGACGGGTATCGAAGCAGCGCAAGCGGAAGCGCCGCACGCACTACAAGGCCGAGGTCCCCACGGTGGCGGCGTGCCCGAAGTGTGGAGATCCGAAGCGGCCCCACTACGTGTGTGGGACCTGCGGATTCTACGGGGACGAAGCCGTCCTGAACGTCGACGTCGACTGACGCGGGCGTCGGCCCTGTGCGGATCGCCATCGACGCGATGGGGACCGACAGCGCCCCCGGTCCGGAAGTGGCCGGGGCGTTGCTGGCCCTCCACGAGCTTCCTTCGGACACCCACATCGTCCTCGTCGGGGACGAAGGCGCGGTCCGAACCGAGCTGAGCCGCCACACCGACACGCCGCCCGAGCGCCTGCACCTCGTGCATGCGCCCGAGCGCATCCTCCCCGGCGAGGCGCCGACGCAGGCCTTCCGGAAGAAGCCACACTCGTCGATCGCCCTCGGGCTGCGCCTCCTCAAGGAGCGGCAGGCCGACGCCTTCGTATCCGCCGGGTCCACCGGCGCGGTGATGGCCGGCTCCCTCCTGACGCTGCGCCCCCTTCCGGGCGTGGACCGGCCCGCGATCGGCACGCTCCTTCCGACCGCCGACCGCCCGGTCCTGATGCTGGACGCGGGGGCCAATGTGGACTGCCGTCCGGCCCACCTGGTCCAGTTCGCCCGGCTCGGGCACATCTACGCGCAGGACCTGATGGGGATCGAGCACCCGCGCGTGGGTCTGCTGAACATCGGCGAAGAAGAGGAGAAGGGGAACGAGGTCGCCGTGGAGACCCATCGGCTCCTGCGGGAGAGCGGCCTCAACTTCGTCGGCAACGTGGAAGGAAGCGATCTCATCCACGGCCGATGTGACGTCTTCGTCTGCGACGGATTCGTGGGCAACGTCCTGCTCAAGTTCTACGAGTCGGTCGCGGCCTTCATCGCGCAGCTCCTGCGCCGGCAGGCCGAGGCCGTGCTGAAGGAGCTGGACCTGGAACCGGTCTTCCGGGTCCTCGACTATGCGGAGTACGGGGGAGCCCCGCTGCTCGGCGTCAACGGGGTCTCCGTCATCTGTCACGGCCGCTCCCCCCCGAAGGCCATCCTGAACGCGATCAAGCTGGCGGCGCGTGCGGTCGAGACCGACATGGTCGGTGACATGGCCCGGGAGCTGGCGGACGGGGCACCCTCCGGAGAGGAACGATGAAGAGCCCCACCCCGATCGTGCGCATCGCGGCCACCGGGCGCTATCTGCCCGAACGGGTGGTCACGAACGACGACCTGTCGAAGCTCGTCGAGACCTCGGATGAGTGGATCCGCGAACGCACCGGGATCGCGGAGCGTCGCATCGCCCCCGAAGCGATGCTGGCGGCCGAGATGGGCGAGTTGGCCGCGCGCCAGGCGCTCGAACGGGCGGGTGTGGCTCCGGGCGAGGTGGACGTGTTGATCGTGACCACGGCCACGCCGGACCGGTGGTTGCCGTCCACGGCCTGCGACCTCCAGTCCCTGCTGGGCGCGAGCAACGCCTTCGCCTACGACCTGAGCGCGGCCTGCACGGGCTTCCTCTACGGCGTGTCCATGGGCGAAGGGTTCCTGGCGGCCGGGCGCGGCGACGTCGCGCTCGTCGTCTCGACCGAGAAGATGAGCGCGATCGTCGACTGGACGGATCGCTCCACCTGCGTGCTGTTCGGAGACGGCGCGGGAGCGGCCGTGTTGCGTCGCTCGGAGGACGAGCGCGGCATCCTGTCGAGCCATCATGGCTCGGACGGGGCGCTCGCGGAGCTGCTGTACCGCCCGGCCGGCGGAGTCCGCCAGGCGCTCGACCTCGAGGCCCTGGAGCGCAAGGATCACATGCTCAAGATGCACGGGCGCGAGGTCTTCAAGAACGCGGTCCGCAACATGGCCGAGGCGTCCGAGATCGCGTTGCAGAAGGCCGGACTCACGGCAGCCGACGTGGATCTGATGGTGCCGCACCAGGCCAACATCCGCATCATCGAGGCCACGGCGCGATACGCAGGCATCCCGATGGACAAGGTGTTCGTCAACGTGGACCGGTACGGCAACATGAGCTCGGCGACCGTGCCGGTCGCGCTGGATGAAGCCCAGGAGCAGGGGCGCCTCGGCCCCGGCGCCATCGTCCTCAGCGCGGCCTTCGGGGCCGGTCTGACCTGGGGCGCCATGACGTTCCGCTGGTAGGCTGCCCATGTCCCTCGCAGTGATGTTCCCCGGCCAGGGGTCGCAAGCCGTCGGCATGGGCGCCGATCTGGTCGCGCGCTTCCCGGAGGCGCGCGCCACGTTCGACGAGGCGGACGCCGTCCTGGAGGCACCCCTGTCCCGGCTCGCCTTCGAGGGCCCGCTCGACGAGCTGACCGCCACCCGCAACGCCCAGCCGGCCATCCTCGTGCACTCGGTGGCCGTGTTGCGTGTGCTCGGTGCCCGCTTGGGTGCGGTGGGCTCGGCGGCCGGCCATTCCCTGGGCGAATTCTCCGCCCACGTGTGCGCCGGGACGCTGAGCTTCGCAGACGCGCTACGGGCAGTGCGCCTCCGCGGCACCCTGATGTACGACGCCGGGCTGGCCCGCCCGGGCAGCATGGCCGCGGTGCTCGGGCTCGACGACGACGTGATCGCCGACGTGTGCCGGGACGTGACCATCGACGGGGACGTCGTCGTGCCGGCCAACTTCAACTCCGCCGGGCAGGTGGTCGTGAGCGGGGACCGCACTGCGGTCACCCGGGCGATCCCGGCCCTGCAGGCCGCGGGCGCCAAGCGGGTGATCGAGCTGCAGGTCTCCGGGGCGTTCCATTCACCGCTGATGGAGCCGGCCCAGGAGGGTCTGGCGCGCCACCTCGACGCCGTGACCTTCCACGATCCCACGGTGCCGGTGTTCGCCAACGTCACGGCGCAGCCGGTGACCGTGGGCGCCGAGGCACGGGTCCGTCTCGTGGAGCAGCTGACCGCACCCGTTCGCTGGGCGGAGATCGTGCACGCACAGGTGGCGCACGGCGCAGACCGCTTCGTCGAGATCGGTCCTGGCTCCGTGTTGACCGGCCTCAGCAAGCGCAACGCGCGAGGCGTGCCGGCCCGGGCGCTCGGTACGGCAGACGACATCGAAGCCTTCCTGAACGAGGAGACGGCATGAGCCAGGAGCTCGCCGGGCAGGTCGCGCTGGTGACGGGCGGGTCGCGCGGGATCGGACGGGCCATCGCCGAAGCGCTCGCGGAGGCCGGCGCGCGCGTTGCCGTGGTGGCCCGTGACGAGACCCGTGCCCGGCAGACGGCGGCGGCGCTTCCCGGCGAGGGACACGCCGGATACGCCTGCGACGTGGCCGACGACGCCCAGGTCGCCGACACCGTGGCGTTGGTGCAGAAGGAGGTCGGGGATATCGCCGTGCTCGTCAACAACGCCGGGGTCACGCGCGACAACCTCGTGATGCGCATCGACGCCGACGCCTGGGACCAGGTGCTCGACACGAACCTGAAAGGGGCCTTCCACATGATCCGCGCGGTCAGCCGCGGGATGATGAAGCGCAGGGCCGGGGTCATCGTGAACATCTCGTCCGTCGTGGGATTGATGGGCAACGCCGGCCAGGCCAACTACGCGGCCTCCAAGGCCGGGCTCCTGGGCCTGACCAAGAGCGTGGCGCGGGAGCTCGCGTCCCGTGGGATCCGCTGCAACGCGGTGGCCCCGGGCTACATCGACACCGACATGACGGCCGACCTGGGCCCCGACGCGGCCGAGGCCCTCAAGGGCCGCATCCCGCTGGGACGGCTGGGGGAACCCCGGGACGTAGCGGGGTTAGTGCGCTTCCTGGCGGGACCGGACGCTCATTACATTACCGGCCAGGTGATCGCCGTGGACGGCGGCATGGTCATGTAGGACCTTCGGGTCGGCCTTCCTGCCGGCCCCCCGAACCTCAATCCTGAAAGGTGGAAGCATGGCGGAC
Organism: Gemmatimonadota bacterium; assembly: GCA_041390125.1. Lineage (NCBI taxonomy): Bacteria > Pseudomonadati > Gemmatimonadota > Gemmatimonadota bacterium. The sequence goes on from JAWKQN010000009.1 coordinate 150,538, forward strand.
AGCGTGGAGTCGAAGGTCAGGGAGATCATCGTGAACGAGCTGGGCGTCGAGGCCGAGAAGGTCTCCCGGAGCGCCTCGTTCGTCGAGGATCTCGGGGCGGACTCCCTCGACACGGTCGAGCTCGTCATGGCGTTCGAGGAGGAGTTCGGGATCGACATCCCCGACGAGGACGCGGAGCAGATGCGCACCGTCGGGGACGCCATCGACTATCTCGAGAAGAACGCGGCCAGCGCCGACTGATCCGGCCTGGCCCGCACATCATGGACACAGCCCGCAGACGGGTCGTCATCACCGGGATCGGAGTGGTCTCCCCGGTCGGGATCGGCGTCGAGCCGACCTGGCGCGCGCTCGTCGCGGGCACCAGCGGGGGTGGGCCCATCACCCACTTCGAACCGAGCGAGGACTACCCCACACGCATCGCGTGTGAGGTGAAGGGGTTCGACGCCTCCGGCGTGTTGGATGCCAAGGAGGCGCGCCGCTACGATCGGTTCGCGCAGTTCGCGCTCGTGGCCACGCAGGAGGCCATGGCGCACGCGGGGCTGGAAGGTCCCGTCCCGGGCACCGACCCCGCACGCTTCGGCGTGATCTACGGGAGCGGCATCGGTGGGATCCAGACGTTCGAAGAGCAGTGTCGCACGCTGATCGAACGGGGCCCCAAGCGCGTCAGCCCCTTCTTCGTGCCGATGTTCATCCCGGACATCGCCGCGGGCCTGATCTCCATCCGCTGGGGCCTGCAGGGCGCCAACTACGCCACGGTGTCGGCATGCGCCTCCTCGGCGCACGCCATCGGCGAGGCGCTCCGCACCATCCAGCGCGGGGACGCCGATGCGATGGTGGCCGGGGGCACCGAAGCGACCATCACGCCGTTGACCATCGCGGGCTTCGCGGCCATGAAGGCCATGTCCACCCGCAATGACGACCCCGGCACAGCCAGCCGGCCGTTCTGCGCAGAGCGGGACGGATTCGTGATCGGGGAAGGCGCGGGCACCGTGGTGCTGGAATCGCTGGAGCATGCGGAGGCGCGCGGCGCCACCCCGCTGGCCGAGGTGGTCGGCTACGGCGCCTCGGCGGACGCCTACCACATCACCAGCCCGGCACCGGAGCACGCCGGCGCCCAGGTGGCCATGCGCACGGCGCTTTCGGACGCGGCGCTGGCCCCCACCGACGTGGACTACATCAACGCGCACGGGACGTCGACGCAGCTGAACGACGCGCGCGAAACGGAGGCCATCAAGGCGGTCTTCGGCGACCACGCATACCGGATGGTGGTCAGCTCCACCAAGTCCATGACGGGGCATCTGCTCGGGGCGGCGGGCGGACTCGAGGCCGCGGTCTCGGTGAAGGTGTGCGAGAGTGGTGTGATCCCGCCCACCATCAACTGCAGCGCGCGCGACCCCGAGTGCGACCTCGACTACGCCCATGGCGGCGCCGTCGAGCGCGACGTGCGCGTCGTGCTTTCGAATTCCTTCGGGTTCGGCGGGCACAACGTCTGTCTGGCCTTGAAGCGGTGGGACTCCTGAGCCTCCGTTCGGACCGGTGAGGGTCGGCTTCGGCTACGATTCGCACCGCTTCGACCCGGACCGACCCCTGGTCCTGGGGGGCGTGCGGATCGCGGATGCACCGGGTCTGGCCGGTCACTCGGACGCGGACGCCATCGCGCATGCCGTGACGGACGCCGTGCTCGGGGCCGCGGCGCTGGGGGACATCGGCCGCCATTTCCCGCCGGGTGATCCGGCCTGGAAGGACGCCGATTCCATCGACCTGCTGCGTCGCGCCGTCGCGCTGCTCCACGACCGGGGGTACGCGGTCGGGAACGTGGACGTCACGGTGGTCACCGAGCGCGTGCGCATCGCGCCCCACGCGGATGCCATGCGGACCGTGCTGGCCACGACGCTCGGCGTGGCGGTGGACGCCGTCTCCGTGAAGGGCAAGACCAACGAAGGCATGGGCTGGACGGGGGAGGGGGTCGGGTTGGCCGCGTACGCCGTGGCGCTCGTCCGCCCGACCTGAGGTCGCGCTTCCCCAGACGTTCGTCGAGTGGCGGCACCGCTGGGGCTCGGGTGGGCGGGCCACGACGGGAAGCGTGCGGGGACGGCGGACGAGGGGAAGGTGCGCATGAGCGAGGGCATGGGAGTGCTGGGCTGGGCCCTGGAGCTGGCGCCCGCGCTGCTGTATCTGCTCCTGGCCCTGGGTGCCGCGCTCGAGAACATCGTGCCGCCGATCCCGGCCGACACGTTCGTCGTCGTGGGCGGCGTGCTCGCCGCCCGCGGAACGCTCGGCGCCGAATGGGTCTTCGTCGTGACCTGGTCCGCGAACGTGGCCTCGGCGCTCCTGGTGTACGCGGCAGGGCGGCGCTACGGCGCCCGCTTCTTCCAGGGTCGCCTCGGTCGGCGGCTCCTCTCCCCTGGACAGCTCGAACAGGTGGAGGGCTTCTTCCGGCGCTGGGGCGTCCCTGCGCTCATCCTCACCCGTTTCCTGCCCGGCGTGCGCGCCGTCGTGCCGGGCTTCGCCGGCGTGAGCCGTCTGCGCCCTCTCGTGGTGGTGCCGACCCTCGCCGCGGCTTCGGCGGTGTGGTACGGCACGCTGACCTGGGCGGGCACCGTGGCGGGCGCCAACCTGCCCGCCGTCCTGGACACGCTCGCCGGGGTGAACCGCGGTCTGCTCGTCCTCGCGGTGGCCGTGGGCGCTGTCCTGGGGTGGTGGTGGCGCCGCTCGCGGCGCCGGGACCGACCGGAGCCGAGATGACGGACGCCGCTCCCGACCGCCCGTTCGCGTTCGCCGCCTATGGCGAGTACCTGCGCTTCGAGCGGGGCCTGTCCGATCGCACCGTATCCGCGTACGAGGGCGACGTGCGACGGCTGGTCGAATGGCTCCTCGGGCAGGGGGTCACCCGGGTCGAGGCCGTCGACTCGAGCCATCTGCGCGACTACGTGGTCGCGCTGACGCAGGAGGGCCGCGAAGGATCCTCCGTCCGCCGGGTCCAGTCGTCGCTGCGCTCGTACTTCGGGTTCCTCGTGGCCGAGGGGCGGCTGGAGCACGATCCGTCGGATCGTCTCGAATCGCCGCGCGTGTGGCGGCGCCTCCCGCGCGTGCTCTCGGTGGAGGACGTGGTCCGACTGATCGAAGCGGGAGATGCCGACCACCTCCTCTACTGGCGCGACCGGGCGATGCTGGAGGTGCTCTACGGCGGGGGGCTGCGCGTCTCCGAGCTGACGGGGCTCCGGGTCGTCGACCTGGATCTGGAGGAGGGCATCTGCCTCGTGTTCGGGAAAGGGTCCAAGGAGCGCATGGTGCCGTTGGGGACACCGGCGCTGGGCGCGGTGGAGCGCTACCTGCGCGCCGTGCGGCCGGAGCTCGATCGCGGCCAGGGGGGCGGGATCGTGTTCCTGAACCAGAACGGCCGCCCCCTGACCCGGATGACCGTATGGAACGTGGTGCGTGCCCACCGCGACCGCGCCGGGCTCACGCAGCGCATCTCCCCGCACACGCTCCGGCACTCGTTCGCCACGCACCTCCTCGAAGGCGGCGCCGATCTGGCCGCAGTGCAGGAGCTGCTGGGTCATGCCGACATCTCCACCACCCAGATCTACACGCACGTCGACCGCGCCTACCTGCGAGACGTGCACCGCACGTACCACCCCCGCAGCGCCTGAGCACGCGCACCGCTCCGCGATCCGCCCGGATGCGACGACGGCCCGCCGGACCGCGGAGGGTCCGACGGGCCGCAGATGCGCCCATCCGGTGCGCCGGAGCGGTCAGCGGCCGGGGCGTGCTCCCGTGCGACTCGGGGTCGAGCCCGTCCCGCCGCTCCACACCATCGCGTCGGAGAACAGCTCCCGCTGCGAGCTGGCCTTCTCCAGCAGCTCGATGGCCGCGGTGAGCACGGGGTCGCGCTCCATCCGGTACGCCATGGCCAGCCCCAGGGCATCCGCCCGTTCGGCCGCGGCGATCCGCGTCCGCCAGTACAGGTAGTCGCGCACCCCCGTCGCATCGAGCGCGGCGGTGGGCAGACCCTCCGCGATGAGCGCGGCGGCGAACTCGTCGAACTCGGCCCGGCTCACCTCCGGGCCCGAACCGTCCGACTGGCTGCGGCGTGCGATGCGGAGCGCGAACTCGGCCACGCGCAGGTTGAGCGGCACCTCGGCCTGCGCCGCGGCGGTGAACAGCTCACGCTCGGCGAGCGTGAGCGTGTCGTCGGCGATGGGCAGATCGGGGAAGACCCCACCCCCGGCCTGGATCTCGCGCCCGAGCGCAGTGGAGACCGTCGGCAGCGTGTCGATGTCCTGCTCGACGACGTGCCCCTGTTTGTCCCGCGGACGGTGCAGCGAGCGGCCGAGCGGCGTATACCACTCGCCGGTCGTGAGCCGGATGACCCGGCCCGCCGGTAGCGGAAGCAACGTCTGCACCACGCCCTTGCCGAACGTGCGGCTGCCGATGATCAGGGCCCGGTCGTGATCCTGCCAGGCGCCAGCGACGATCTCGGCGGCCGAGGCGGTGTTCTCGTCCACGAGCACGACCACGGGTGTGTTGGGCAGCACGGCGGGTCGGCGATCGTCCCAGGACTCTTCGGCCCGGTCGCCGCCGCGGCCGATCGCACGGCTGCGCGTGCTGGCCAGGCGCTGGCCGGGGGCCAGCAGCAGGTCCGAGATCCACAGCGATTCGTCCAGGTATCCACCGAGGTTCCGGCGCAGGTCGAGGATGACACCTTTGGTGCCGCTCATCTCCTGGAACGCGGCGGCGATCTCGTCCGCCGAGCCGCGCGCGACCCGGTCCAGCAGGATGTAGCCGATGGAGTCGTGGACCACGTCCGCGTGGACCGCCTGCACGTGCACGTTCGAGCGGGAGATGGTGAAGGCCAGCGGGGTCGTGACCCCCTCCCGCCGGATCTTCACGTCCACCGTGGTTCCCGGTTTGCCGCGGATGCGATCGGACGTGTCCGTCGTGGTCCAGCCCTCGGTGGTCTCTCCCTCCACCTCGACGATCCGGTCGCCCACGAGCAGCCCCACGTCCTCCGCGGGGGTGCCCTTGAAGACGATCGTGATCGTGATGGACTCCTCGAGCTGGGAGATCTGGACGCCGATGCCCGCATAGTCGCCGGTGGTCTCCTCGCGGAACTCGGCGAGCTCGTCCGGCGTGAAGACGGTGGCGTACGGATCCTCGATGCCGTCGATCAGGCCCTGGATGGCCTTCTCCCACAGCGCCGAATCCCCGAGCGACTGGATATAGTAGTCGCGGATGGTCTCGAACGTCTGCTGGAAGACCTGGGCTTCGTTGCCCGCGGCGCCGGCCTGGTTCCTGGCCCGCGTCGACATGCGGTCCGGCTGCTGGCTGACGCCCGCCTGCGGGAGGATCAGGATACCCAGGAGGGCTGCGGTCGCTATCTTACCGGCCATGCGTCGACTCGCGGGTTGAAGCCATGTGTGAGGGTGAAACCCCGGGGCGGCGAAGCGCGTTCCGTGGCTCCGGGCCCGTGCCCGGCGCGGCGCAAGAACCGAGCCCTCCAGACGGAAGGACGTCGTGCAGGACCACTCCGGCCGAGCCACCCTACGGCTCGCGCTCGCGCAATTCAAGCCGACCAAGGCGGACGTCGAGGGGAACCTCGCCCGCGTACGCGACCGGATCGGCGCCCATGCCGGCCGGACGGACCTCCTGGTTTTCCCGGAAACCGCGCTCAGCGGCTACTTCCTCGAGGGCGGCGTGCTGGAGGTGGCCCTGGAGGCGGAGGAGCTCGCCGGGCGGCTGGGGAAGCCTCCGGCCGACGCGCCCGACGTCGTCGTCGGCTTCTACGAGCGCTGGCGCCACCGGCACTACAACGCGGTGGCCCACCTCACGCCCGTGGACGATCGATGGCACATCGTGCATGTCCACCGGAAGATGTTCCTGCCGACCTACGGCGTCTTCGACGAGGATCGGTTCGTCGAGGCCGGCGCCTCGCTCGCCCCCTACGACACGCGCTTCGGGCGCCTGGGCCTGCTCGTCTGCGAGGAGGCGTGGCACAGCCTGCCCGGCGCCATCCTGGCGGTGGGCGGAGCGGAGCTGGTCGTGGTGGTGAGCGCGTCCCCGGCCCGGGACTACGGGCCCGGCGCCGGTCGACCCGGCAACCTGGAGCGCTGGGATGCGGTCGCGCCCGGGCTCGCCCGCGAGCACGGCGTCTACGTGGCCGTCGCACAGCTCGTCGGCTCGGAGGGAGGCAAGTTCTTCCCGGGCGGCTCCATCGTGGTGGCCCCGGACGGCAGGATCCTGGAGCGGGGCCCGCTCATGGAGGAGGCCGACATCGAGGCCCGGCTGGACGGGCGGGTGCTCGACCGCGTCCGCTTCGATGCCCCGCTCCTGGGTGACCTCGAGCGTGTGCTCCCACACCTGCAGCGCTCCCTGGATCGGGCGTTCCGCCGCGGCCTGCAGGAGCCCGGTTCGCCACCGGCTCCGGGGCTGCGGGGCGGGGGCGCGCGTGGCAGCGATGATCCCGATCCGCGAGACCGGCGGATGCTGGACCTCGACCTCGATCTGGTGGAGCGCACCCTGGTCGAATTCATCCGGGACGAGGTGGTGCGCCGTCGGGGCTTCGAGCGCGTCGTGCTGGGGGTCTCCGGTGGCGTGGACTCGGCCGTCGCGCTCTTCCTCGCAGCGCGCGCCCTCGGACCGGAGAACGTCTTCGGCTTCCGGCTCCCGTATCGCACGTCGAGCCAGGATTCGCTCGACCATGCGGCGCTGGCGCTGGCCGCCGTGGGCGCGCAGGAACGCACCATCGACATCACCGCGCCGGTGGACGCCTACATCGACGCCTTCGAGCCGGACGTCACGCCCCTGCGGCGCGGCAACCTGTGCGCGCGCCTGCGCGCGGTCACGCTGTTCGACCAGTCGGCCAAGCTGCACGCCTTGCCGCTCGGGACCGGGAACAAGAGCGAGCGTCTGCTCGGCTACTACACGTGGCACGCCGACGACTCTCCACCCATCAACCCGCTCGGCGACCTCTTCAAGACGCAGGTCTGGGCTCTGGCCCGCCACCTCGGCGTGCCCGACCCGATCATCGACAAGCCGGCGAGCGCGGATCTGGTGGTGGGCGTGCACGACGAGGACGAGCTGGGCATCGGATACCCGGTCGCCGACGCGATCCTGCACTGGGTGCTGAAGGGCCATACGGCGCCGGAGCTGGAGGAAGCGGGTTTCGACCCCGACGCCGTGCGCATCGTGCTCCGACGACTCGACAGCACGCACTGGAAACGCGAGCTCCCCACCGTGGCGGTGCTCTCCTCCAGCGCGATCGGCGAGTTCTACCTGCGGCCCGTGGACTACTGAGCGGCCGCGATCGGAAGGATCCCAGCCGGTAAGGCGCGGATCCGACCGATGATCACAGCCAACCGGCCACCCGGCGGCGCAGCGATTCGATGGCCGGCAGCGGCGTGAGCTCTCCGTCGATGATGTCCGCCAGCTCCTCCTCTTCGCGCCAGTGGGTCTCCAGCTCCGCCAACTCCAGCTCCAGGAGTCTCTGCTCGCTGGCTTCGTTGGCTGCGATCTCGAGCGCGATCGCTCCCGTGCGCCGCAGATCGCCCAGACGCCGTCCCTCCGCTCCGAGCACCAACCGCTTCACGTGCGCGGGCGAGCCGGCCTCGCTGATCAGCCGCGCCGCGGAGCGCACCCGGCCCTCCGAGGCGCCGGAGAAGTGGTGGAAGGCCAGGAGTCGCTGTGCGGTGCGCTCCGCCTCGCGTCCTTCGAGCGCGAGCCCACCGCCGCGCACGCTCCGGCACCGGGGACAGCGCTGGCGCAGGACGAGCGTCTGCGGTCCGGTACCGGGGGCGAGGATGAGCGATTCGCGCTCGGTGAAGGCCACCCGGTCGAAGACATGACCGCACTCGGCGCACACCTGGCGGCCCCGCCAGGCCGAGGAGCCGAAGCGCAACCAGCGCGCGCCCTTCACCACGCCCTCGGGCGCGTGCTCCCAGAGCATCCAGGCCCCCATCCACCCCATGCCGCCCCAGATCCCGCCCGCCAGCAGGGTCATCACACCCACGGAGGCGCCCACGCTGATGCGGCGGTAGCTGCGCCGACGCTCCAGGAGCTGCCGGCCATAGCGCCACCACGCCTCCTCGGTGAGGTTGGCGCGGCCGACGCGCACGATCTCCAGCGGCCCGGAGCGGAGCAGCGCGATGTTCTCCGTCTGGGACAGCAGCCGGGCCTTGTCGGTGGTGAGCTTCTCCAGTTCCTCCAGCGCCTCCCACCGCTCCTCGATGGGGGCGAGCGTCCAGCGCTTGCAGCTCCGGCAGATGGCCCACAGGCGACCCCGTGCGGGGTCGAAGGCGATGCGCCGTCCGTGCGGGAAGTGCTCGAGCACCTCGTTCGCTTCGAACGGGGTGGAGCAGATCAGGCAGCGTGCGAACACGGACCGGTCCCGACTGTAGGAAAGGGGCCCGGCAACTCCATGGCGCCGGGCGTGCCTCTATGGTAACTACGTCGAGCCACGAGGGTTTCGTCGTCCCGGCCGCTCCCCGGCCCGCGTGCCGCCCACGTCCCCAGTCGAGGATCCCATGCGTCGTCCCATCCCCCGCGTCCCCCTGCGGCCAGCCCTCCTGCTGGTGGCCCTCGCCGCTCCCGCGCTCGGCGCCCCACCGGTGGCCGCCCAGAGCCTCACCGTGGAGCGCTTCCTGACCGATCGTGACCTCTACCCGGTGGGTCTGCCCGACCTGGAGTGGATGCCCGACGGCGGCTCGCTGAGCTTCATCCAGGGCGGCCCGGATGGCACGACGGACCTGGTGGCCATCGACGTCGCCAGCGGCGAGGGCCGGCTCCTCGTGCGAGGGGCGACCCTGGTCCCGGACGGAGAGGACGCTCCGATCGCCATCGAAGGCTACGACTGGAGTCCGGACGGTGGACGGCTGTTGCTCTATACGCGCAGCGAGCGGGTGTGGCGGGAGAACACCAAGGGCTTCTACTACGTGCTGGATCTGGCGGACGGCCGCCTGCGCGCGCTCTCGGACGATCCCGGCTTCCAGCAGTTCGCCAAGTTCTCACCCGACGGGACGCGGGTGGGCTTCGTGCGCGCACACGATCTCTGGGTCAAGGACCTCGTGGCCGACACGGAGACCCGACTCACCCACGACGGCAGCGAGGACGTCATCAACGGGACGTTCGACTGGGTCTACGAGGAGGAGCTGGGGTTGCAGGACGGGTGGCGGTGGAGCCCGGACGGGGAGTCGATCGCGTTCTGGCGGCTGGACCAGAGCGCGGTCCGGACGTTCTTCATGATCGACGACCTGCAGGACTACGCGGCCACGGTGCCGGTGCGCTATCCGAAGGCGGGCGAGCAGAACAGCAGCGTGCGGGTCGGGGTCGTCGCCGCCAGCGGGGGCGATCCGCGCTGGCTGGACCTGGGGACCGACCCCGACATCTACGTCGCCCGTATGGACTGGACGCCGGATGGCCGGGTGCTGCTGCAACGCCTCAACCGCCTGCAGAACCGATTGGATGTGCTGGAGGGCGATCCCGCGACCGGTGCCACCCGTACGCTGTTCGTCGAGGAGTCGGAGACCTGGGTGGATGTCGACGACGCCCTCACCTGGGTCGACGACGATCGCTTCCTGTGGACCTCCGACCGTGACGGGTGGGAGCACGTCTATCTGTACCGTCGGGACGGCACCGTGGAGCGCCAGCTCACCCGCGGCGAGTTCGAGGTGACGGCCCTGGAAGGAGTCGATCCGGAGCAGGGTTGGGTCTGGGTCACCACCACGCGCCAGAGTCCGCTGGGCCGGCAGCTCGAGCGGGTGCGTCTGACGGGTGGGGAGCTCGAGCGTGTCTCCGAAGGCGAAGGAACCCACGACGTGGACCTGTCGCCCACAGGTGCGTTCTACATCGACGCCTGGTCGAGCCTGGGTCGTCCGCCCGCGTACGCGATGCACCGTGGGAACGGGGAGACGGTGCGCGTGCTCTCCGACAACGCCGATCTGGCCCAACGCCTGGACACGCTGGGCCTGGGGTCGGAGGAGTTCTTCCACTTCACCACGGAGGACGGGGTGGATCTGAACGGCTGGATGATCCGGCCGCCCGGCTTCGATCCCGCTCGCCGCTATCCCGTCCTGATGTACGTCTACGGCGGCCCCGGCTCGCAGACCGTGCTGGATTCCTGGGGCGGGACGCGCTGGTACTGGCACCAGGTGCTGGCCCAGCGCGGATTCGTGATCGTCAGCGTGGACGGTCGCGGCACCGGGGCCCGTGGGCGCGACTTCCAGAAGACGACGTACCTGGAGCTGGGACGCTGGGAGACGCACGACCAGATCGCGGCGGCCCGCTGGCTCGCGACGCGCCCGTGGGTGGATCCGGACCGGATCGGCATCTGGGGCTGGAGCTATGGCGGCTACATGACGCTCAACGCCCTCGAGCACGGCGCGGACGTCTTCGCGGCCGGCATCGCCGTGGCGCCGGTGACGCACTTCAAGTTCTACGACACGATCTACACCGAACGCTTCCTGCGCACGCCACAGACCAACGCGGCCGGGTACGCGGCCTATGCGCCACTCGAGAACGTGGACCTGCTGGAGGACGACCTGCTGCTGGTGCACGGGACGGGCGACGACAACGTGCACTTCCAGAACTCGGTGCAGCTCGTCGACGCCCTGCAGCAGGCCGGGAAGGACTTCGACCTCATGATCTATCCCAACCGGACCCACGCGATCGAGGGGACGCGCTCGCAGATGCACCTGTACCGCATGATGTTGGGCTGGCTCCAGGAGCACCTGGGGCCGGGCACCCCGGTCTCCTGAGCCGCACCCCGGCTCCGGCGCGCGTCCGGGACGCGGTGGGAGACGGAGCCCCCGTCAGCGGCCCTGACGCGCAGAGGCAGCCCTGCGCCCGGGTCCCCCGGACGCGGTCCGGCCTGCGATCCGGCGCATTGCGCCGACGCGGCCCCCGCGGGTGTTGCCGCGGGCGTGCGGCTCCCCCTACCTTGACGGGCGTGCAAGACACCGGGCGCGCTTCCGCTCTCGGCGCTCGAGGCGCCCGATGAGTGATCGAGTGCTGGGCATCGTCCCGGCGCGGATCGCTTCCACCCGTCTCCCCCGTAAGCCGCTGCACCTCCTGGCTGGTCGCCCCCTCATCGAGTGGGTATGGCGCCGCGCCCAGGCCCTCGGCGTCTTCGACGCCCTGCTCGTGGCCACCGACTCGCAGGAGATCGCCTCCGTGTGCGCGGGCTTCGGCGCTACCGTGGAGATGACGTCCGCCGAGCACCCCTCGGGAACCGATCGGGTCGCCGAGGTGGCCGCGCGGGCCGCCTGGAGTCGCTACGACGTCGTGGTCAACGTGCAGGGGGACGAGCCCCTGGTCACGCGCGCCACCGTCGAAGGCGCGGTGCGGCAGGTGTCCACCCACGGATGGGACGTGGGCACCTGCGCCACACCCCTCCGCGGCCCCGAGGAGTGGGTGGACCCCGCCGTCGTGAAGGTCGTGACCGGGGACCGCGGGCGGGCCCTCTACTTCTCCCGGGCCGCGATCCCGCATCCACGCGAGGGCGCGCCCGAATGGGGCGCGGCGCCCTGGCTCCGGCATCTGGGCGTGTACGCCTACCGGCGCGGAGCGCTCGAGGCCTGGGTGGCTCTGCCCCCCAGCCGGCTGGAGGGGGTGGAGCGGCTGGAGCAGCTGCGACCGCTCGAAGCCGGCATCGGCATCGGGGTCGCGGTGGTACCGGAGGCGGAGGGCGGCGTCGATACGCCCGAGGATGCGCTCCGCGTGGAACGGCGGCTGATCCAGGACATGGAGTCGGGTTATGTTTGAGGTCTACGAGGGGCGCCCGGAGGAAGCCGGCGCGCCTGCCAGCGAGGCGAGATGACCGAGACGACGCAGACGACCAAGTACATCTTCGTGACCGGCGGCGTGGTGTCGTCCCTGGGGAAGGGGATCGCTGCCGCGTCCCTGGGCCTGCTCCTCAAGGAGCGGGGCCTCAGGGTCACCCTGCAGAAGTTCGATCCGTACATCAACGTGGATCCCGGCACGCTGTCGCCTTTCCAGCACGGCGAGGTCTTCGTCACCGACGACGGCGCCGAGACCGACCTGGATCTGGGTCACTACGAGCGCTACCTGGATCAGTCTCTCTCGCAGGCCAACAACATCACGACCGGTCGCATCTACCAGACCGTCATCACCAAGGAGCGCCGCGGCGACTACCTCGGTTCGACGGTCCAGGTGATCCCGCACATCACCGACGAGATCAAACGCGCCATCCGCCGTCTGTCGGTCGACCACGACGTGGTCATCACCGAGATCGGCGGAACGGTGGGCGACATCGAATCCCTGCCGTTCCTGGAGGCCATCCGCCAGTTCCGACAGGACGTCGGGCGCGAGAACGTGCTCTTCATCCACCTCACCCTCGTTCCGTACATCGCGGCGGCGGGCGAGCTCAAGACCAAGCCCACCCAGCATTCCGTGCGCGAGCTGATGGAGATCGGGATCCAACCCGACATCCTCATCTGCCGCTCGGAGCATCCGGTGGATGCGGATATCCGACGGAAGATCGCCCTGTTCACGAACGTGGAGCCGGACGCCGTCATCGAAGCCCGCGACGTGGAGAGCATCTACCAGGTCCCGATGGAGCTCCGGAAGCAGCGCCTGGACGACGTCGTCGTCCGCCGGCTCGGTCTGGATCTCCCTCCGCCCGACCTCGGCCCCTGGACCGACATGGTGGAAACCTCCATGCACCCGGGGCGCGGAAAGGTACGCATCGCGGTGGTGGGGAAGTACACGGCCCTCGTCGACTCCTACAAGTCCGTGCAGCAGGCGCTGCTCCATGGCGGGATCGCCAACGACGTCGCCGTCGAGATCGACTGGCTCAACAGCGAGAGCTTCGACGAGGACTCGGCCGCGTCCCGGCTCGCCGCCTACGACGGCCTGTTGATCCCGGGCGGGTTCGGACCTCGCGGTGTGGAGGGCATGGTCGCAGCCATCCGGCATGCGCGCGAGAGCGGGCTGCCGTTCTTCGGCATCTGCCTGGGTCTGCAATGCGCCGTCATCGAGTTCGCACGCCACGTGTGCCGTCTCGGCGAGGCCCACTCCATGGAGTTCTCGGAGGACACGGGACATCCCGTGATCTGCCTCATGGACTCCCAGCAGAACGTCACGCGGAAGGGCGGCACCATGCGCCTCGGTGCCTACCGGGCGGCGCTGGAGCCCGGCTCGCTCGCGGCGCGCATCTACGGGCAGTCCTCCATCAGCGAGCGGCACCGCCATCGCTTCGAGGTCAACAACGAGTACCGGGCGCTCCTGGAGGAGCACGGCCTCAAGGTGAGCGCGGTCTGGCCCGACGGCGGGCTCGTGGAGATCGTCGAGCTTCCGGACCACCCCTGGTTCCTGGCCGGGCAGTTCCATCCCGAGCTCAAGAGCCGGCCCATGCGCCCGCACCCCCTGTTCGCCTCGTTCATCGCCGCTGCGGTGCGGCGCCGGGACGGGGTGGTCCCGGGACGGCGCGGTGCCGACGAGGGCGGCGCGGCCCCCGTCGAGATCGGCCGCACGGCGGACGCCCCGGCGGTCTGAGGTGTTCGAGCGGTTCTTTCTCATCGCCGGTCCCTGCGTCCTCGAGGACGACGCCTTGAACCTGGGCGTGGCGGAGGCGCTGGTGCGGATCGGGGACGACCTGGGACTGCCCATCGTCTTCAAGGCCTCGTTCGACAAGGCCAACCGCTCGCGGCTGGGCGCGGCCCGGGGGCCCGGCCTCGATGCGGGACTCCAGGCGCTGGCCCGCGTGCGCGAGGCGACCGGCCTGCCCGTGCTGACGGACATCCACGAGGCCGACCAGGCTGTCCCCGCCGCGGAGGTGGTGCAGGTCCTGCAGATCCCGGCGTTCCTGTGCCGGCAGACGGACCTGCTGCTGGCCGCCGGGGCCACGGGGCGACCGGTCAACGTGAAGAAGGGTCAGTGGATGGAGCCCGAGGAGATGGCGGGGGCGGTCGACAAGGTCCGCGACGCCGGGGCCGCCGACGTGGCCGTCACCGAACGAGGCACGTTCTTCGGATACGGCGACCTCGTGGTGGACATGCGTGCCTTCGCGCGCGTCCGGGGTGCCGCGGGCGTCCCGTGCATCTTCGACGGCACCCATTCGGTGCAGCGACCCGGTCGGGGCGGCGGACGCAGTGGCGGGGACCCCGAGCACATCCCGGCGCTCGTCCAGGCGGCCGTCGCGGCCGGCGCGGATGGGCTGTTCCTGGAGACCCACCCGGAGCCGGCCCGCGCGCCGTCGGACGCCACCACCATGCTGCCCCTGGACCGGCTGCGGCCCCTGCTCGAGCGGGTGCTCGAGATCCGGGCGGCCGCCGGACACGGCTCCGGGGCGTGAGCGCGGGCTCCAAGGGGGGCCGCGGGCTGCCCCCGGCGCTCGATCCCGCCTGGGCCGCCGCGGTCCGCCTCGTCGTCTTCGACGTGGACGGCGTGCTCACGGACGGGGGCATCTATGTCCGCCCCGGACCCGACGACGGCGAGCCCGTCGAGCTCAAGCGCTTCGATATCGTGGACGGCCTGGGCATCAAGATGCTGATGACCGCCGGGCTGGAGGTGGCCTTCGTGTCGGGCCGCGTGTCGGGGGCCACGGCGCAGCGGGCGAAGGAGCTGGGGGTGCGGGAATGCCACCAGGATCCCGGGGCACGCAAGGTGCCCGTCATCGCGGGCCTCCTGGAGCGGATGGGGCTGACCTGGGCCGACGTGGCCCTCCTGGGGGATGATCTGCCCGACCTTCCGGCGCTCCGGCGGGTAGGACTGCCGGCTGCCGTCCGGGATGCCGTCCCGGAGGTGGTGGAGGTGGCCCGGTGGGTGGGGACCCGCCCGGGAGGACGGGGCGCCGCCCGGGAGTTCGCCGAGGCGATCCTGCGGGCGCGGGGCGTCTGGCCCGACCTCGTGGACCAGTACTGCAGGGAGCGGAATGGAGACGCTTGAGACCAGCGCGGGGCGCGCCGTCGCCGGGACGCCCGCGTCCGGGCGGGGGCGGGGCCGTGCCCACCCGGAGGACCGGGAGGGCGTGGTGGCCCGGGGCCGGCGCGTGCTCGAGCTCGAGGGCCGCTCGGTCCTCGCCCTGGCGGAACGGCTGGACGGAGCGTTCGCCGACGCCGTGGACCTGCTCGAAGGCTGCAGCGGCCGCGTGGTCGTCTCCGGCGTGGGCAAGAGCGGCATCGTGGCGCGGAAGATCGCCGCCACGCTGACGTCCACCGGGACGCCCGCCCTGTTCCTCCACCCGGTCGACGGGCTCCACGGAGACCTCGGCATCGTGGGCGAGCACGACGTCGCGATCCTGGTCTCGCGGAGCGGGGAGACGGACGAGCTCCACCCGCTGCTCAGCTTCCTCACGCGCGGCGGCGTGCCGGTCGTCGCCTTGACCCGCCCGGGATCGGCCCTGGCCCGTCATGCCACGGTCGTCCTCGATTGCACCGTGCCCGCCGAGGCCTGCCCCATGGACCTGGCCCCGACGTCCTCCACCACCGCGGCCCTGGCCATGGGGGACGCGCTGGCCATGGCCGTCCTCGAGCGGAAGGGCTTCGCCGCCGAGGACTTCGCGCGGCTGCACCCCGGGGGCGCCCTCGGTCGGCGCCTGACCGTGCGGGTCGCCGACGTGATGGTCGCCGACGCCTATCCCGCCCTGCCGGCGGGCGCGTCCATGAAGGACTGCATCGTCCCGCTCGCCGAGATGAGGGGCACCGTCCCCATCGTGGATGAGGATCGCCACGTGGTGGGGGTGGTGACGGCGGGAGACCTGACGCGCCTCATGGAGCGCGAGCCGGACTTCCTGGGCGTGCCGGTCGTCGACGTCATGACCCGCGCCCCCAAGGTGGCGCGCCAGGCCGACCTGGGCTCGGCGGCCGCCCGGGTGATGCAGGCCTACGGCGTCATGGCGCTGCCGGTGCTGGACGAAGACGAGCACCTGTGCGGTGTGGTCCATCTCCACGATCTGATGCGGGCGGGGGTGCTGTGAGGTACGGAGGCGCGGGAGCGGTGCTGGTGGCGGCGCTGGTGCTCGTCGGCTGCGAGGAGGCGGCCACGACCAACGTGGTGCCACCGGAGTTGGTGGGTCTGGACGCGGACAACCTCGTGTTGGGCATGGAGCACGAGATGACGCAGGGCGGGGTGCGCTACGCCACCCTGGAGGCGGATACGGCGTTCTACTACCAGGCGGAGGGCAAGTACGACCTCCACCAGGTGCAGCTCACGGTCTACACGACCACGGGAGTGGAGCGCGCCACGATGACGTCGGAGTGGGGCGAGCTGGTCGAGTCCACGGAGGCGATGATCGCGCGTCGCAACGTGGTCCTGCTCCTCCCCGACCGGGACGGTCGCCTCGAGACGCCGGAGCTGCATTACGACCCCGTCAACGAGAAGTTCTGGAGCGACTCCGCGACGGTGTTCACGGAGGCGGGCCGGGTGACGCGCGGCACGGGATTCGAGGCCGACCTGAACTTCACCAACGTCACGGTGCGCAACGGCAGCGTGCGCGGCCGGGGCGTGATCCGCTTCTGATCGGGCCGGGACGCGTGGGCAGGACGGCGTTCCCGGTGCTGCTCGCGCTGACGCTCCTGGGCGGCGGTCGGCTCGCGGCGCAGAACTCGTGCGACGTGCCGAACTTCAACCTCTGGCGGATCTTCGCGTCGGGGACGCCCAACGAGACCCACATCTTCACCGGCGTCACCGTGGTGTGCGCGGATGGGCTCGTCATCCGCGCGGATTCGGCGGTGGTCGTGCCCAGCCAGAGCGTCTCGCGGCTCTTCCGGGACGTGCGCTTCGACGAGGGCGGCCGCCTGCTCACGGCGGACCGCGCCGACTACTACTCCCGCGACGATCGTCTCCAGGCGTGGGGCTCGGTGGTGCTGGTGGACTCCGCCCAGGGCTCGCGCGTCGAGGGGGACGAGTTGCTCTACCTGCGTTCCGGCGACACCCGCCCGCGGCAGCGGATCACGGTGACCGGGCCGGAGGTCCGGGCCACGCTGCGGCCGCAGCCCCGACCCCGCCGTCCGGAGGTCTCCGACTCCGTGGCCGCGCCCGTGGATTCGTTGCCGTCGGACACGGCCGGTGTCTCCGACAGCCCCCCTGTCGCCGCGCCCGTGCCCCGCAGCTTTCCCTTCCACTGGCTCTGGCAGTGGATCCTGCAGCGCCTGGTCCAGGAGGGCGTGGTGACGCCGGGCGGCACCCCCGACCGCGCGGCGCTCGGTCCCGAGCCGGCGGACACGGCCGCCCGCCCCGACTCCCTCGTCGGGCCCGACACGACCCGCCGGCCCGCACCGCCCGCGGTCGACGCCGCGCTCGCGCCCGCGGGCCCACCGCAGGCCCCGTATCACGTCACCGCCCACCGGCGGATCGTGCTCGACGGCGAGAGCGCCTTCGAGGCGGAGGGTCAGGTGGAGGTCGAGCGTGAGGGCCTGCACGCCTTCGGGGAGCGGCTCCGGTACGACGAGGACTGGGAGCAGCTCCACCTGCTCGGCGCGGCCCGGAGCGAGGGGGAGCGGTATCGGCTGACCGCGGACGCCATCGCGCTCTACCTGCGCGACCAAGAGGTGGACCAGGTGGTGGCCCGCGACCGGGCCCGCCTCGCCACGGACGACCTGGAGGTGGATGCGCCCCGGATCCGGCTGTTCGTGGCCGATTCGACCGTCACGCGGCTGGCCGCAGGGCTTCTGGGGCCCACGGACACGGTGCCGGTCGTGGGAAGCCAGGGCCCCGAAGGCGCGGTCCTGTGGAGCTCCCTCGAACCCGCTCCCGGGGACAGCGCCCGCGCCGTCGCGCGCGCGGAGGACTTCCACCTCTCCGCGGATTCGCTGGACGTCCTCACGCCGGAGGAACAGCTGGAGCGGGTCACCGCCATCGGGCGCGCGCGGGGCGACTCGTTCTCCCGCGACTCCCTGAATGCCGCCGAGACGCCCGAGCTCGTCCGCAACGACTGGCTCGAGGGAGACACCATCGTGGCCCTCTTCGCGCCCGACTCGACGGCGCCCGCCACGGCGGACTCCGCCGGGACGGATCCCGCGGGGTACGTGCTGGAGCGCCTGGTGGCGCAAGGCGGCGCCCGGAGCCTCTACCGCCTCGAGCCCAGCGACACCACGCGGGCCGCGACCGACCGTCGCCTGGCCGTCCACTACGTGGTGGGGGACACCATCGCGATCACGATGGTGGACGGGGAGGTCGATCGCATGGAAGTTCATGGACAGACACAGGGGCTCCACCTGGAGCCGATGGCGCTGCCGGCGGACACCGCCGCCGCGGACAGCCTCCGAGGGGACACGGCCCGCGTGACGCCCGACACCGTGCGGGTGGGAGAGGCCCCTGCGCCCCGGACGCCGGGACCGCCCGTGCCCGCGGAGCTGCCGCGGGTGGCGCGACCCGAAGACCGACGTGCGAGGATGGAACGATGAGCGACGAGCAGACCCCCGGGTCCTGGCAGGACGGGGAGGCACCGCGGACAGCGGGGCTGTCGTCGGACGCGTCCGCCCTGGTCACCGTGGAGGACACCGGAAGCCGTCTGTGGGCCGAGGGCCTGACCAAGGTCTACCGCAAGCGCAGGGTCGTCGATGGCGTGGCCATCCACGTGCAGCAGGGCGAGATCGTGGGCCTGCTGGGTCCCAACGGGGCAGGGAAGACCACCACGTTCTATATGATCGTGGGCCTGATCCCGCCGGACCGGGGTCAGGTCCACCTGGACGAGCGCGACCTCACCGACGTCCCCATGTACCGCCGCGCCCGCCTGGGGGTGGGCTATCTGGCGCAGGAGCCTTCGGTCTTCCGCAAGCTGACGGTGGAGGACAACGTTCTGGCCATCCTGGAGACCCTCAAGCTCTCCAAGGCGGACGAGCGCGCCCGGCTGGAGGAGCTCCTCGCCGAGCTGTCCCTCTCGCACCTGCGTGACTCCAGGGCGTATTCTCTGTCTGGAGGGGAGCGACGCCGGCTGGAGATCACGCGGGCGCTCGTGCAGCGGCCCAAGTTCATGCTGCTGGACGAGCCGTTCGCCGGGATCGATCCCATCGCGGTCAACGACATCCAGACGATCGTCCGGGAGCTGAAGACCCGGAACATCGGGGTCATCATCTCGGACCACAACGTGGAGCAGACCCTTGAGATCGTGGACCGGGCATACATCATGTATGAAGGCCGCATCCGCGTTTCCGGGTCGGTCTCGGAGCTGGTCTGGAACGACGAGGTGGCCGAGATCTACCTCGGCCCCACGCTGACGGCGCGCATGCGCCAGCGGTACGCCAGACCCTAGGGAAAGGACTCGGAGCGGGGCAGGCCATGGCTTTCAATACGAAGCTGTACCAGAGCGCGCAGCTCAAGCAGGAGATGAAGATCAACCCTCGCCTGTACCAGGCGATGGAGTTGCTCTACATGCCCCTGCTGGACCTGCAGCAGCATCTCAAGACCGAGATGGCCGAGAACCCCTTCCTGGAGATGCAGGAGGCCGACGTCGAGGAGGACGTCGAGGTCACGGAGGAGGGCAAGGAGGAGAAGGACGAAGACGAGATGGACTGGGAGGAGATCCTCCTGGACGGCTTCGACGTGGGGGGGCGGCGCCAGCAATACGAGCAGCGCGAGTTCTTCCAGCCCACGCCCGTGGCCTCCCAGGACCTCCAGGACCACCTCTTCGAGCAGCTGCGGCACTCCGACCTCGCCGAGCGCGACATGCGCATGGGCGAGGAGATCATCGGCAACATCGACGATGACGGCTCCCTCTCCTGTGGTCTGGACCAGGTCGTCACCGGCGTCAACGATTGGCTGGACGAAGCCCGCGCCGTCTCCCGGGATCGCATCGCCGGCCTCGCGGACGAGGACGAGATCGAGTATCGCAACGAGCTGGCGCTTCTGGACGAGATCTTCCACCCCTACACGGTCGAGGACGCCGAGAGCGTCCTCAAGGTCATCCAGAACTTCGATCCGCCCGGCGTGGCCGCGCGCGACCTGCGTGAGTCCATCCTGATCCAGCTCCGTCAGCTGGGGGAGCAGGATACGCTCGCCGCGAAGATCGTGGAGCACCACTTCGACGACCTGCTGAACCACCGGTGGTCGGACATCGCCAAGACGCTGTCCATCTCGCCCAAGGAGGTGCAGGACGCCGCGGACGAGATCTCCAAGCTCGACCCCAAGCCGGGCCTCAAGTACTCGGCCGCACCCGATCACTACGTCATCCCGGACCTGATCGTGGAGGAGATCGACGGGGAGTACATGGTGTTCGTGAACGACACCAGCCTGCCGCGTCTGCGGATCTCGCAGGCGTACCGGGAGGTGGCCCGCGACAAGAACCAGTTCAAGGGGGAGAACAAGGAGTTCATCTCCTCCAAGCTGAACTCGGCCAACTGGATGATCCAGGCCATCGAGCAACGTCGTCAGACGATGCTCAAGGTCATGAACTACATCGTGGACCGGCAGCGGGCGTTCTTCGACAAGGGCGTGCAACACCTGAAGCCGCTCACCCTGCGCGAGGTGGCCGAGCATATCGACATGCACGAGTCCACCGTCTCCCGGGTGACCAACGAGAAGTTCGTGCAGACGCCTCGCGGCGTGTATTCCCTCAAGTTCTTCTTCTCCAGCGGCCTCTCTACCGCCACGGGTGAGGACATCTCCGCCCGCGGCGTGAAGGCGAAGATCAAGAAGCTGGTGGACGAGGAAGATCCCAAGAAGCCGCTCACGGATCAGACCATCGTGAACCTGCTCAAGTCGGACGGGGTGAAGATCGCGCGTCGTACCGTGGCCAAGTACCGCGACCAGCTCGGGATCCTCCCCGCGCGGATGCGGAAGCGGGTCTGAGCCCGGACGTGCGCCGACACGACTTCGCGGTCGTGGTGCCCGCCTACAACGAGGCGGCCGTCATCCCCGACCTCGTCCGCGAGCTCAAGGCCGCGTTCGCCGCGCACGAGCTGGATGGTGAGGTCCTCCTCGTAGACGACGGGTCGTCCGACGGGACTGCCGAGCTCGCCGAACGCGAGGCCGCCGGCTGGCCCAACTTCCGGGTGCTTCGCCATCGGGTGAACCGCGGGAAGACCGAAGCCATGGTCACGGCGGCCGAGGCCACGGAGCGCTCGGTGCTCGTCCTCTTCGATGCCGACCTGCAGCACACGCCGGACGAGATCCCCCGCTTCCTGGAGAAGATCGACGAGGGCTGGGACATCGTGACCGGCCGTAAGATCGGCGCGTACGACAAGCGGGCGGTGTCCTCCGTCTACAACCGTCTCAGCCGCTGGATCTTCCGGGTGCCGGTCCAGGATCTCAACTCCATGAAGGCCTTCCGGCGGGAAGTGCTGACCGAGATCCCGTTGCGCCACGATTGGCATCGGTTCTTCGTGGTGATGGCCTACGCGCGCGGCTACAGCGTCAGCGAGATCGACGTGACCCTCCACCCCCGGCGGGCGGGCGAATCCAAGTACCGGGGGCCGTTCCGGGTCATCGTGGGTCTGCTGGACCTCGTGTCCGTCTGGTTCCTGCTGCTGTTCTCGCGCAAGCCACTCATCCTGTTCGGGGTCAGCGGCCTGGTGCTCGTGGGTCTGGGCCTGACCGTCGCGCTGGTGGCGTTCTACCTGCGCTTCGTCATGGGGCAGGGGTTCCGGCCGCTGCTCTACCTGGTCATCCTCCTGGAGACGGTGGGCTTCCTGCTGCTGGGCTTCGGCCTCGTGTCGGAGATGATCGCCCAGCTCCGGACGGAGCTGGAGCGGGTCAAACGGGACCTCGACCGGACGCTGCGCCCGGGGTCGGAGGGCCGGCCGTGAGCGCAGGCGCTGCGCGGCCGCGCGTCCTCGCGGTCGTGGGCACGCGCCCGGAAGCGATCAAGATGGCGCCCGTCATCTCCGCGCTCGAGGCGCGTGCGGACGAGGTGGACGTGACCGTCGCGCTCACCGGTCAACACACCGACATGGTGGACCAGGTCCTGGAGGTGTTCGGCTACGCGCCGGCGTACGACCTGGAGCTGATGCGGGACGGGCAGACCCTCTACGACGTCGCGGACGGATGTCTGGCCGGACTGCGGCGCGTGGTCCAGGAGGTGCGGCCCGACGCGCTGGTCGTCCAGGGCGACACGGCCACGGTCTTCTTCGGGGCACTGGTCGCGTTCTTCGAGCGCGTGCGGGTGGGCCACGTGGAAGCCGGTCTGCGCAGCCACGACAAGTGGGCGCCCTGGCCGGAGGAGATCTTCCGCCGTCTGACGGACGTGGTCACGGACTTCTACTTTGCGCCCACGGCCGGGGCGCGCAACAACCTGCTCGCCGAGGACGTGCCTCCCGACCAGGTCTTCGTGACCGGCAACACGGTCGTGGATGCGCTGCGCCAGGTCTCGGCCTCCGACCGGACCGCCACCCATCCCCGCGTACGTGCGCTGCTGGCGTCGGGGCGACGGCTGGTCCTGCTCACCGCGCATCGACGCGAGGCGTTCGGGGAGCCGCTGCGCGCCGTGTTCGGCGCGGTGCGCCGCATCGTGGATGCGCATCCGGAGATCGACCTGCTCTACCCCGTGCACCCCAATCCGAACGTCCGCGGACCCGCCCAGGAGCTGCTGGCCGACCATCCGCGGATCCACCTGACCGAGCCGCTCGGGTACGTGGACCTGGTGCGGGTGCTCGAGCGCGCCCGCCTGGTGCTCACCGACTCCGGAGGCATCCAGGAGGAGGCTCCCACGTTCGGGACCCCGGTGCTCGTGCTTCGCGACGTGACGGAGCGACCCGAGGGCGTGCGGGCGGGCGTAGCGACGCTCGTCGGGACCGATGCCCAGCGCATCGAGCGAGAGGCGGCCCGCCTGTTGAGCGGGAAGGGGGCAGCACGCGTCACGTCGAACCCGTACGGGGACGGGCGTGCCGGCGAGCGCATCGCCGATGCGTTGATCGCCGGTCTGGCCGGGACGCCGCGGCGTCTGCAGGAGTGGCGGGCGCCATGAACGTCCTGATGCACTGCGTCTACTTCCCGCCGGAGGTGGGCGGGCTCGAGAGCCACGTCTACTACCTCTGCCGCGCCCTCGTGCGCGCCGGCCACTCCGTGAGCGTGGTGACGTCGCGGTCGCTTCCCGAAGCGCCCCCCTACGAGGTCATGGAGGGGATCGAGGTCCACCGCACCTGGTTCCCGGCCCGCAACCCGGCCGGCTGGATCCTCCACGCGCTGGGTTCCCTACCGACCACGCGCAAGCTCGCCTACCGGGCCGACGTGGTGCACGCCCAGGCCTTCCAGTCCGTCCCTCCCTGTGCCTGGGGCGTGCGCGGTCAGAACACGCCCCTGGTGGCCACGCTGCACACGTCCCACTTCCTGGTGCGCGCGCAGAAGCCGGCCTGGCAGCCCGTCCTGCGCCGCGTCGTGACCGCCCCCCACCACGTCTTCGCGGCCAGCTCGGAGATCGCTGCGGTCGCGGAGTCCCTGGCGCCCGGCGTGCGGGTCGAGCCACTCACGAACGGGGTGGAGACGGACCTCTTCAAGCCGGTCAAGCCGGCGTTCCCCCCGGGAGCACGCCGCCGCCTCGTCGTGCCGCGGCGACTCTTCCCCAAGAATGGCGTCGAGTACTTCATCCGGGCCCTGCCGCACATCGCGCGCGGCGCCGACGTGGAAGCGCTCCTGGTGGGGGATGGGCCCGAGCGCGAGCGCCTGGAAGCGCTGGCGCGGGAGCTGGGGGTGGCCGAACGCGTGCGCTTCCTGGGGCGGCAGGTCAACGCGGACATGCCCGCGCTCCTGTGCTCCGCCGAGCTGGCCGTCTTCCCGTCCCTGATGGAGGCCACCTCGGTGGCCGCGCTGGAGAGCATGGCGTGCGAGCGCCCGGTCGCGGCCTCGCGCGTCGGCGGTCTGCCCGAGATCGTCGATGACGAGGTGGGCGGCCTCTTCGAGCCCGCCGACCCCGAGGACCTCGCGCGCGTGGTGCTGGAGCTGTTGGCCCGCCCGGACCTGGCCGACCTGGGCAGGCGGGCGCGCCGTCGCGTGGAAGAGCAGTGGAGCAACCGCCGCCTGGCCGAGCGCCACATCGAGGTGTACCAGGATCTCCTGCGCCGCGCGCGCGGCCGCGCCTGGAGCGCGGCGCACCCGAGCTGACGGAGCCCGACGCATGGCCAAACGAGCTGCCCGCACGTCCGCGAAGACCGCCCCCGCGGCGGCGCATCCGGCCGCGCCCGGCACCTGGCCGCGTTGGGTGCCCGCGGCGGTCTACGCCGTGGCGACGCTGGTGCTGTTCCGGGCCTTCATCTTTTCGTCGGACATGCTGTACGGGTCCGACACGCTCTCGTTGGGATACGCCGCCCGGTTGTTCTATGCCGAGGCGCTGCGGGCCGGCACCTTCCCGTTCTGGAATCCGCTGATCCTGGGTGGGACGCCCTTCCTCGAATCCCTGGCAGGGGGTGACTCGCTGTATCCGACCTCGCTGCTGCTTCTGTTCGTGGAGCCGTACCGGGCGCTCGGGTGGAAGCTGGTCGTGCACGTCTTCCTGGCCGGTCTGTTCATGTACGGCTGGCTCCGGGCGCTCGGGTCGGGCCGTCCCGCCGCCCTGGTGGCCGGCCTGGCCTACCTGATGGCGCCGTTCATGGTGTCCCTCGTGTATCCCGGCCACGACGGCAAGCTGTTCGTCACCGCGCTGACGCCGTTGGCGTTCTGGGCGGCGGAGCGCGTGCTGACGGGTGGCGGTGCGCGTTGGTTCGCCGCCCTGGCGGGCACCGTGGGCGTCGTCATCCTGTCCACGCATTTCCAGATGGCGTATTTCCTGTTCGGCGCCCTGGGTGTGTACATGATCGTGCGCACCGCCGCGGCGGCGCGGGTGGGGGAGGGAGCCGCGGCCGGGCGGCGGGCGCTGCTGTTCCTCGGGGCCGCGCTTCTCGGGGCGGGCGTCGCGGCGGTCCAGCTCCTGCCGGCCGTGGACTACGTGACCGAGTCGTCGCGGCGCACCGCCACGACGACGGCCGCCACCTCCGACGTCGAGGGCGTGGCGTACTCCAGCAGCTATTCCCTGCATCCGGAGGAGGCGCTGGGCTTCCTCGCGCCGGAGTTCGTCGGCAACGGCGTCGCGGACGGCGCGGACTGGGCGAGCGGGACCTACTGGGGTCGCAATCCCATCAAGCTCGGTCATCCCTACTTCGGCGTCGTGGTGCTGCTGCTTGCCGGCGTCGGTCTGCTGGTCCGTGCTCGGGGTGTGGTGCACTGGACGCTCTTCGGGATCGGGACCGTGGCGTTCCTCTACGGGCTCGGTACCCACACGCCGGTCTGGCGCGTGTTCTACGAGGTCGTCCCGGGCATCTCGTTGTTCCGCGCGCCGGACATGGTGGTGTTCCTGACCGGCTTCGCGGCGGTCACCCTGGCCGGCCTGGGCCTGGACGCGCTGCTCGCGCCCGACGGGCTGCGCTGGAAGGGCGTGCAGCGCTGGATGTGGGGGCTCGTGGGCCTGTTGGGTCTGCTGACCGTGCTGGCCGCGTCCGGGATCCTGCAATCCTTCTGGTTGGCCGTGGTCTACCCGCAGGCCGACCCGGGCCGCATCGACCGCCTGACCCGGCTGCAGCCCTACCTGGTGCGAGGCTTCGCCGTCTCCACGGTGCTCGCGGGCCTCTCCGCGGGCTTGATGGTGCTGTACCGGGACGCGCGCGTGTCGGCCGGGGGCCTGATCGCCGGCCTCGCGCTGCTCGTGGGCATCGACGCCATCCGCATCGACGACACGTTCATCACGACCTTCGACGTGCGGACGTGGGCGGCTCCCGATCCGAACATGCGCTTCCTCGAGGGACAGGAATCGGCGACGGACCCATGGCGCCTGCTCTCGCTCGCGCCTCCGATCGGGCAGGACGTCAAGCCGGCGCTCTACGGGCTGGAGCTGGCCGCGGGGCATCATCCCAATGACCTGGCCCGCTACCGTGAGCTGATCGGGATGCAGGGCAGCGGGCGCCCCGAGAACCTGTTGGCCAATCCCACGCTGCTGCGCCTCCTCAACGTGCGGTACCTGCTGTGGCCGCAGGCGCAGCTGGGCGGCCCGCCCATGGAGGGCGTCCAGCCCCTGGCGGCCACCCAGCTGCAGGACGGGCGGATCTACGAGGCGGTCTACCCCTGGAACGATCTGCCGAGGGCGCGTCTGGTCGCGGATGCGGTCATCCAGCCGGACGATCAGGCCGTGGCGTACATGATGTCGCCCGCGTTCGACCCGACCACGCAGGTGGTGCTGCCCGAGACGCCGCCCCGGCCGCTTCCGGGCGGACCGGTGCAGGGGGAGGTGACCTGGGAGACGCGCGGGATCAACGCGATGACGCTCCGGGTGCGCTCCGACCGCGAGGCCCTGCTGGTCGTGGCCGACAACTGGTATCCGGCGTGGAGCGCGCGCGTGGATGGGCAGGCGGCACCGGTGCTCCGTGCCTATCACACGCTGCGGGCCGTGCCCGTCCCGGCCGGGGAGAGCACGGTCGAGATGTACTACGACACGGCTTCGCTGCGTGGACCCTTCCTGCTGAGCCTGGTCTCGCTTCTCCTGCTGGGGGTGGCGCTGGTGTGGCCGGCGCTGCGCCGCGGCCGGAGCGGGGACGGCGAGTCGGCCGCGTGAGCAGGAACGTCCGCGCCGGGACCGGCTCCAGGTCCCGCCGTCTCCTGGTGCGCGTCCTCCAGCTCGGTGCCACCGTGCTGGTGACGTGGTTCATCCTCGACCGGCTCGGCCTCTCCCTCGGCGCCGTGCGCGACCTCGACCCGCGCTGGTGGCGACCGCAGGCGGGCCCGCTCGTCCTCTCGTCCCTCCTCCTGGCTGCGGCCTACGCGCTCTCCGGCGCGCTCTGGGGCGGCATGGTGCGGGAGCTGGGCGGAGGCGGACTGGGACACCGCCGGGGCATCGGGATCTACCTCGTGGCCAATCTGGGCCGCTACGTTCCGGGCAAGGTCTGGCAGATCCTGGGCCTGGCGTGGCTCGCCGGGCGGGCCGGCGTCCCGCCCACCGTGGCGACGTCGGCCGCCGTTCTGGGGCAGGCGCTCTCCCTGGCCGGCGCAGCGCTCGTCGGCGCGGTGGCGCTCTTCGGGGCGGACGGCGCGGAACGCACGCTGGCGCCGTGGGTGCTGGGAGCGGTCGCGCTCGGCATCCTGCTCACGCTCTCGAGGAGCTTCATGGAGAAGGCCCTGGCCCTCTGGTCGCGCGTGCTCCGCGCCCGGGAGACGCCCCAGGTGCCGGGCCCCACGTTCGGGCTTCGGTGGGCGGCCGCGTATGCGCTCAACTGGATCGCCTACGGGGTCGCCTTCGTGGTGTTCGCGAGCGCCTTCGGCGTGGACGTTCCCTGGGTGCCGACGGCGTCGGGCTTCGTGGCCTCCTGGCTGCTCGGCTACCTGGCCCTGTTCGCTCCCGCGGGCATCGGAGTGCGGGAAGGCGTCCTGGTGGCCTTGCTCAGCCCGTTCCTGGGGGCGGGGGCGGTGGCCGTCGCCGCGCTGTCCCGCGTGTGGCTCACGCTCGTGGAGGTCGTGGCCGCGCTGGCGTTGGGCGGAGGGGTGCTGCGGGAGGCGAGGGCGGTGGCGGGAGAGGCGTCATGAGCGGCAACGGCGGCACGCACGGGAATGGTGACGAGCGGTTCCTGGTCGTCATCCCGACCTACAACGAGCGTCGCAACGTGTCGATGGTCGTCCCGCTCGTGGCGGGGCAGGACCCGCGCGTGCACGTCCTGATCGTCGACGACAACTCCCCCGACGGCACCGGGCAGGAGGCGGACCGCCTCGCACGCGACAACCCCCGGATCCACGTGCTGCACCGGGAAGGGAAGGGCGGGTTGGGCCAGGCGTACATCGCCGGCTTCAAGTGGGGCCTCGAGCGAGATTTCGCGCTGTTCTTCGAGATGGACGCCGATCTCTCGCATCCGGCGGATCAGATCCCGGCGTTCATCGCCAAGTCCGCCGAGTGCGACGTGATCGTGGGCTCCCGGTACGTGGGCGGGCGGGTGGCGGTGGTCAACTGGCCGCTCTCGCGCCTCATGCTTTCTCTCTTTGGAAGTCTGTATGCTCGTGTCATAACGAGACTTCCGCTATCCGACGCCACGGGCGGATTCAACTGCTTCAAGCGGGAGGTGCTCGAAGCCATCGACGTCGACCGCATCCAGTCCACGGGCTACACGTTCCAGATCGAGCTCAAGCTCCGAGCGTGGCGGAAGGGGTTCCGTGTCTGCGAGATTCCGGTGATCTTCACCGAGCGGGCGGAGGGCGAATCCAAGATGTCCAAGCGCATCGTGCGCGAGGCCGTCTGGAGGGTATGGCAGCTCCGCCTGATGGACCTCTTCGGCCGGCTCTGAGCGGCCGGCCCAGACCCCGAGGGTAGCGCGCCTTGGCGCTCCATCATCTGCTCTATCGCTGTCCGCGGTGCGGCGCCGACCCGACCACAGGGGAGCGGGACCGCGCGCTGTGTCCCTCGTGCGGCCGCACGTACGTGCGGGTCCGCGAGGGCAGGCGCATCCGCATCCTCGACCGCGAGGGGCGCGTCGAGAACGCGCTGGTCCAGACCCTGGTGGGAGACATCGAGCGCCAGGGCGGCTCGCTGTCGGTGGCCCGGCGCGCGGACGGCACGGTGGAGTACAGCGCCGATGTCCGGGTGACCCGGGCGCTGTCCGAAGACGCCGTCGTGCACGAAGGGCGCCTGCTGGGGTATATCGAACGGATGAGCGATCCCGTCCCCGGCGTGCTGACCATCACGGACGACGCGCTGACCTTCCGGCCCGCGGACGAGCCGACCGAGGAGCACTGGCGGCTGCGCGGCCTCAAGGCCGTCCAGACCAGCTCCGCGGCGCTGCAGATCTCGCCGCAGGACGGTCCGGTCGTCCAGTTCCGCTTCGTGGCCGACTCGCCGTTCCGGTGGGAGGACCTGCTGCGGACGCTGCTCGTGCAGGCCTATGCGCGCGAGGGCCTGGAGATCGTGGAGTTCCAGCCCCGGATCGTGGCGGCATGAGCGAGCGCTTCCCGTCCTCCGTGCCGCCCTGGCGTGCGTCCCTGTACGCGCCCGTGCAGCGCCTCATGCGGTGGGTGTTGATGCCGCTCCTGGCGCGCGTGGACGTGGAGGGTCGCGAGCACATCCCGGCGGACGGCCCCTTCTTCCTGATCCCGAATCATCAGAGCGTGCTCGACCCGCTGATCGTGCAGGCCCTCTGCCGCCGGCCGGTCTACTCCATGACCAAGAGCACGCAGTTCACCGGTCGCCTGATGCGTTGGCTGCTGCCCCGCATCGGCGCCTTCCCGGTGCGGCGCTACCGCACGGACGCGCAGGCGGTCCGCACCGTGCTGCGGCTGATCGAGGAAGGGAAGGGCGTCGGCATCTACCCCGAAGGGGAGCGCTCCTGGGACGGACAGCTCCAACCGCTGCGGCGAGGCACGATCCGCGTCCTGCTCAAGGCGGGTGTGCCCATCATCCCGGTGGGGATCGCGGGCTCATACGACGTATGGCCGCGCTGGAGCAAGCGACCGCGCCGCTGCCGTGTCCGTCTGCGCTACGGGGCGCCCATCGTCTTCGGTGCACACGCGGATCGGCTCGCGCGGGAGGCGGCGCTGCCGGCGGCCCGCAAGCGGCTGGAGGCGGCCCTGCGGGAGCTGATCGACGAGACCAGCGGAGCGCGGGAAGGGGATGCGCGCGTGCCGGACCGCAGCCTGCCCGACGCCAAGGAGCGCTGGGCGTGAGCGAGCGGATCATCGGCAAGGAGTACTACGACCGCTCCGACTACTTCGAAGGCGGTACCGGGCACCTGACCGACCTGGACAGCCCCTTCCAGCAATACCGCATCCGGAAGGTGCTGGAGATCCATCGGCCCGTGGCCGAGGACCGCGTCGTGGACCTGGGATGCGGCTGGGGCACGTTCTGCTTTGCGCTCGCGCCCGCGGTGAAGGAGATCGTGGGCGTCGACTTCTCCGAGAAGTCCATCGAGCTCTGCGAGAAGCGGCTCGCGCAGGCGCCCTTCGACAACGTCCGCTTCGTGTGCGCGGACGGTGGGGACACGGGGCTACCCGCCGGGGTCTGGGACATGGTGCTGGCGGCCGACCTCTTCGAGCACCTGTATCCCGACGACTCGGCGCGGGTCTTCGCGGAGGCCTTCCGCCTGTTGGCGCCCGGGGGGCGCTTCGCCGTCTGGACCCCGCACCGCGGGCACATCCTCGAGGTGCTCAAGAACAACGAGATCCTGCTCGAGCGCGACATCAGCCACGTGGACTACAAGTCCATGGCGCGGCTGAAGAGCTATGCGACGGAGGCCGGCTTCGACGTGGAGCGGGCCTACTACGCGGAGTCACACGTGCCGGGGCTGTCCCTGGTGGAGCGCGCCCTCCAGGGGGCCGTCCCACTCCTGCGCCGCCGGATCGCCCTGCTGGCCCGCAAGCCGTTCCGCGCCCTGTAGCGACGGCCGGCCCCGGAGGCCCGTCCGACCGGCGTGCCGGGCCGTTCGCCCCATGCTAAACTGAGTGTCACCGGCGTGCCCGGCCCTCGCGGTGTCCGGGGGCCTTTCCCATCGATCCCAGAGACCCATGCCCGTACCATCGATGAAGCGATTCCTGATGGCCGCGGCTTCCGCGGTCCTCCTGGCCGGCCCGGCGCCGGTGGAGGCCCAGCAGCGGCCCATGACCTTCCTGGACATGCAGTACCTCAACCGTGCCGGGTCGTGGGCGCCGAGTCCCGACGGTGCCTGGTTGCTGTACACGGTCACCACGCCCGACTGGGAGGAGGACCGGCAGCAATCCGACATCCACCTCGTCTCCCTCGCGGAGGGACTGCCGTCCGAGCGGCAGCTCACCTTCACGGAAGACAAGAACGAGGAGTCTCCCGCCTGGACCCCCGACGGCGCCTGGTTCGCCTTCCTGTCGGACCGGGATGCCAGCGGGAACGGCCGCGAAGGGCGTCGCAACCAGGTCTATCTGATGCGACCGGACGGCGGTGAGGCGCGCAAGATCACGGACGCCGAGGGCGGCGTAGGCAACTTCGCGTTCAGCCCGGACGGCGCCTGGCTCGTCTACCGCGCGGGCCGCGAGCTCGATGCGCAGCTCTACCGTCTGCCGATGGCCACCGTCTTCGAAGCCGAAGCGGAGAAGATGACCGAGACCGAAGCGGGCGTGGAGCAGTGGGCGTTCGCTCCGGACGGGAAGCGCATCTACTTCACCACGCCCGACGCGCGCGACAAGGACGAGGAGCTGCGACGGGAGAAGGGCTTCACGGTCAACATCCAGAACGCCGAGACGCCGCTGTCCAGCCTGTGGGCCATCGACGTCGCCTCCGGCGCCGTCAACCGGCTGACCCGCGACCCGTCGATCTCGGTGGATCGCTTCCAGGTGTCTCCCGACAGCCGCTGGGTGGGCTTCCGCGGCGGATCTGCGGAGCGCTACGAGCGCAACATCACCGAGGAGGGCATCAACGCGGACCTGTTCCTGCTGGAGGTGGCCACCGGTCAGGTCGAGCGTCTCACCGACAATGAGGAAGTGGGGGAGAACGGACCGTCCTTCTCGCCCGACAGCCGCTGGGTGGCCTTCTCGGCGCCCGACGACCTCACGCGCTACACGATGAGCAACGATCGTGTGTACCTGCGCGAGACCGGGGCGACGGGCGCGCCGTTCCGGAAGCTGGGGAGCGGGTTCGACGGGGACGTCTCGATCGCGTTCTGGTCCGAGGACGCCAAGACCCTCTACTTCAACGAGGGGTGGCGGGCGACGCGGCAGCTCTTCGCGCTGGATGTGGCCAAGGACGAGGTGCGTCAGGTCACGGACGAGCGCGCCGCGCTGTCCGTCGACCGGGACGAGGATACCGGCGTCCTCCTGATCAACTACCAGGATCCGCGCACCCCGCCCACCCTGTTCACGGTGGCGCGCCTCGACCGGGTGGCACGCCGGGCGGAGTGGACGCAGCTGATCGACGTGAACCCGCAGGTCCGTGACTTCGCATTGGGCGAAGAAGAGGAGATCACCTGGACTTCCACCGACGGCAAGCAGGTCGGGGGTGTGCTGGTGAAGCCCGTGGGCTACCAGGAGGGGCAGCGCTATCCCCTGATCGTGGCCATCCACGGCGGCCCGGCCTCCGCGGACGTGCTCGGGTTCAATGGCGGCTATGGCGCGCAGGCCTATGCGGGGGCGGGGTACGCGGTCCTCAAGCCCAACTACCGCGGCTCGACCAACTATGGCAACGCGCATCGTACGGCCATCGTGGGGAACTACTTCCCGCAGGGGTATGACGACATCATGACCGGTGTCGATCACCTGATCGCGGAAGGGATCGTGGACGAAGACCGCATGGGCGTGCTGGGCTGGAGCGCCGGCGGGCACTGGTCCAACTGGATCCTCACGCACACGGACCGCTTCAAGGCCATCAGCTCCGGCGCGGGCACCATGAACTGGATCAGCATGTACGCCCAGAGCGACGTGCAACGGAACCGTCAGTTCTACCTGGGTGACGAGTTGATGTACGAGAACTTCGATCCCTACTGGGACCAGTCCCCGCTCAAGTACATCGCCAATGCCAAGACGCCCACCATGGTGCACGTGGTGCAGGGCGATCCACGCGTGCCCAGCCCGCAGTCCATCGAGCTGCACATGGCGCTGAAGAAGCTCGACGTGCCCACGGAGCTGTTCCTCTACCCGGGCTTCAGCCACGGCATCCCGGACGCGCGCAACCGCCTGGTCAAGTCGGTGAGCGAGATGGCCTGGATGGACTACTACGTGCGCGGGATCGGTGAGAAGTTCCAGTGGCGCCAGGTGCTGGAGACGCTGCCGGGCAACGGCGAGCGCCCGCGGGCCGCGACGGACGAGGGCGCGCGTTGACCTGACCTCCCCGAGCGCCTCGACGCGAAGCGCAGCGGCGGTCCCATCCCCTGTAGGTGGGGCCGCCGCTGCATTTCACGGCCACGGGAGCCTCCGGCCACGCTCCGGGTACCACGCGGATGCAGAGGCGGATAGGGTGCGCAAGCGGGGTCGCGCTGGCGGCGGGCGCGCTGCTGGTGGGGCAGGCGGGCCCGGCCGTCGCGCAGGCCCCGGACGGAGAGCCGGATGCCTACGCGCATGCCGGCGCGCTGGCGCTCAACGCTGTCGTCGGCGGAGTGATCTCCGGCGTATCCCGCGAGCTGCGCGGCG
The DNA here is from genome assembly GCA_041390125.1 of Gemmatimonadota bacterium. Taxonomy (NCBI): domain Bacteria; kingdom Pseudomonadati; phylum Gemmatimonadota; species Gemmatimonadota bacterium. Next base: position 183,511 of record JAWKQN010000009.1, read on the forward strand.
GCTCGTTCCGGGAAGCCTTCACGCTCGGCGCGCTCGGCGGCGGTCTTTCCTACGGGGGAAAGTGGGTGGCCACCCGCCGGTTCGACGGAGCGGGCCTGTCCGGCCGGCAGATCGCGGCGGTCGGGCATTCGTTCACCCGCAACGCCGGGGCAGGGGAGTCCGCCTTCGCGCGCCTCACCTTCCCCCTGTGGTTCGCCCGGCTGGAGTGGGACCGCACGCGAGGTCGGCTGCGTCCCGGGGTCCAGTGGTCCGAGGTCGCGGCACTCACGTGGGCGGTGGCCAGTGACGATCTCGAGCTGGATGCGGGCACATCGCTGTCTACGGGCGCCATGGTGTTCGATGCGCCGCGGCGAAGGGTGATCCGCAACGGCCGGGACGTCAACGGTTTCGAGCTGGAGGGAGTCACGGTGATCGCGGGCATCCGAGCGAGCCCCTACGAGGATGTATTGGCGCACGAGGTGGCGCACGTCCTCCAAGGCGACCTGCTGCAGAGCGCGATCGGCGATCCCTTGGAGACCTGGCTCCTGGAGCAAGTCGGGGCGGAAGGGCTCCGTCGCCTCGGGCCTCTCGGTCTCATCGCAAACACCGGGTGGAGTACGCTCAACGCCGTGCTGTGGGACGCACCGGGAAGCGGCCCCTTCGAGAAGGAGGCGAGGCTGCTGGCGGGGAGACGATGATCCGTGCCGGGTGGATCATCCGGGCGAAGGCTGGCGGGGTGGTGGTCTGTGTGCTCGGTTCGTCTGGGTGCGACGTCACCTTCGAAGAAGTGTCCGCCCTCCGGCCCGCGCTGGCGGCGGTATTCCTCACGTACACCGATTCGCTGGGAACGGAAAGCTCCGAGCTCGCCGGAATCTTCCGATCTGCGATGGACGTCGACGGCGCCGTCGTTGAGGTGGACGATCCGGCGTTCACCGTAGGGGCCTACAGGATCCCCCTGCGACCGCGTGTGGACGCCGAGATCGGGACGTACGAAGGCTCGATCCCGATCGGTCCCGGACCTTTGGAGGCGCAAATGGGCCTGCGGGTCCGCGGGCCCTCGCTCCCGGACGGTGCGCAGGCGCCGGAAGGAGAGCTCCCGTCGCTCCACTGGCGGAGCGCGCAGGACCTGATCCAGGATTCCACGGGAGCGCTCCGGGTGGAGTGGGAGTCGGGTGGCGGCCCAGCGAACGACTCCACGGACGCCGGGAGCTGGCTCCTCACCGTCGAACCGAGCGACCCCGGTCCGCCCGGAGCGCCGCGTCGTCGTCTCGTCATGCAGGGGCAGGGCCCGCCGCCGCGCCCCCTCGACATCGGAGCGGCCTTCGTGCCCGGTGCCGGTCCCTGGAGGGTCCGCCTGGAGATCACCGAGACCCGCAGGGATCTCCGCGACGCGTGGGAGTTCCGGGGGACGACCCGCTCGCAGCTGATCTGGATCGCGCAGCCGGCTTCCGCCGCTCCCTGAGCGTGATCGCGACGTCAAGGACGCGGCCGTGGTTCCGGTCGTGGCGTGTCGTCCGCGCCGCTCTCTCGCCTCGGCGGAGCACCCTTGGCGGCGAAGGGACGGGCGGGGTTCGCTGTGCTGGGAGGGGAGCGCGGTGCCCGGAAGAGCGGGTCGAAGCGGACGGGTCCGAACGGTAGCTTTACATAATATACATTATGCGACATTGAAGGAGCGGGCATTCCAGGGCGATCATGCGCGATGAACGACGCCCTGAACGAACCCCGCCATGACGCCGGGGACCCCGCGAACGACGCCCGGGCGAACGACGAGGATCACGCGACGACCGACGCGCGGGTTCCCGCGACGACCGACGCGCCGGCGGGATCAGAGGAGGACCGCGCTCCGGCGGACGACCCACGGGTGGCTCCGCTCGCGTTCGAGGCCTACGAGGCGCTGGCGGACGCGTATGCGTCCCGCATCGACACGAAGCCGCACAACGCCTACTACGAGCGACCCGCGACGCTCTCGTTGCTTCCACCGGTCCGTGGCGCGCGGGTCCTCGACGCCGGTTGTGGCCCGGGCGTCTACAGCGAGTGGCTGATCGCACGTGGCGCGGAGGTCGTTGCCGTCGACGCCAGCCCCCGCATGGTCGAGTTGGCCCGAGACCGGCTGGGGCCTGCGGTCGACCTCCGCGTGGCCGACCTGGGACGGCCCCTGCCGTTCTTGGCAGACCGGTCGTTCGACCTGGTGCTGTGTCCACTCGTCCTGGAGTACGTCGAGGACTGGCGGGTGCCGTTCGGCGAGTTCCACCGGCTGCTACGGCCGGGTGGCCACCTCGTGTTCTCGGTCACCCATCCCTTCTTCGACTCCGTCTACTTCGAGTCGGACGACTATTTCCGGGTCGAGCACGTGGCGAGCGTCTGGACCGGATTCGGCCCCCGCATCCGGATGCCCAGCATCCGGCGTTCCCTGGAGGAGACGCTCACCCCGCTGCTGGACGCGGGCTTCGTGCTGGAGCGGATCGTGGAGCCGCGTCCCACGGAGGAGTTCGCGCGTGCGGATCCGCGGCACTACGAGGAGCTGTCGCGCAGACCCTGCTTCCTCTGCGTGCGGGCCCGACGCTGACTGCTGCGTCCGGATCCCGGCGGGTCAGCTGCGCGCCCGCACCTCGGCCAGCCGCATCTCCACCATCGGGCGCTGCAGGTCGCCTTCCTCGAGGTCGTCGAGCACGCGCTGGTAGAGCGCGGCTGCACCCGAATTGTCGCCTTCCTGGGCCAGCAACCGGGCGGCGTCCAACCGGGCCTCCGTGGCCTGGAACGGCAGGTCCGCGGCATCCGCCACGCGGCGGTACACCCGGATGGCGTCGTCCATGCGTCCGGCGTTCTCGTAGGCGGCACCGAGCAGCATCCCACCCTGCAGGTTGACCGGATCGTCCAGGTCGCTGACGGTCGGCTCCAGCACGACGATGGCCTGCGCCGGATCGCCCGAGTCCAGATGGAGCTGACCGAGCAGCAGACGGGCCTCGGCCGCGGACGGGGTTCCGCCGAAGCGCTCCAGGAAGGTGTTCAGCTCTCCACGGGCGGCGTCGCGGTCGCCCATGCCGATGGTGGCCTGGATGCGCTCGAGCTCCCCCACGGCCTGGAGGTCCACGCCCTGCTGGAAGGACCGCCAATACCACAGGCCCCCGATGAGCACCACCAGCACCACGCCGGCGATGGTCAGGAGCTGACGGTTCTTCTGCGCCCAGTCGGAGGCTTGGACCACGCCGCTGATGAAGGCGTCGTCCGGATTGTCTTCGACCCGTTGCGGGGTCGCGGCTGTGGGGCGCTTGGCCATCGGAGCGATCGGTCTCGAAAAGGGTCGGAGGACAGACCGTCTAAGCTAAGGGGCGCCCGTCCAGGGTCAATCCAAGCGCCCGCATCCACGCGAACCGGCCCTGCCTCGAGGACGCGGGAGCGCCGCGCTTCCGGACCCCCTACCCCGCCGCCGGACCCCGCCGCAGCGCCGGGTGCAGCGCGAGGAGCGTCCCCAGCAGCAGGACGGGCGCGCAGAGCTGGCCGGCTCGCACGGGCCCGTACAGGTCGCCCAACCACCCGGGCACCATGAGCGCCACGGAGGCCACGGACCAGGCCAGCCCCATCACGATGCCCGCTCCGACGGCGGCGCCGGTCGGCAGGAGCTCCTGCGCCATGACCACGATGGGTGGCAGCAGCGCCATGTTGAGGAACCCGGCCGCCAGGATGGCCACCACGCCGCCGGGGCTCCCCGGGGGCAGCGTGAGCGCCAGGAAGTGCGCGGGCGCGCCCAGCAGCGTCAGGATGACCATCAGACGGCCCCGGTCCATGCGGTCCGTCAGCACCCCCGAGGTCAGCGTGCCCAGGGCCTGCGCGCCCAGATAGAGCGTGAGGGCGAGCGCGCGGGCGTTCTGCGAGCCCCCCGCCTGATCGACGATGATCGGCTCCAGCGTGAGGAACGTGCGCTGCACGAACGCCGACAGCGCGCTGATGCCGAACAGGAGGCCCAGGGGGCCCTTGAGCGTGCGGATCACCTCGAGCGGCATGGGCGGCCGGGGCGCCCGCCCATCCGCCGCACCGCCCGGGACCAGCGGCCAGAGCGCCAGGCACAGCACCAGGCCCGGGATCATCGCCAGCCACAGCCCGCCCAGCCCGAAGGCGGCGACCGTGGTCACGGCCAGGAACGGGCCCACGGCATACCCGGCCGCGCCTCCGAACGAGAAGATGGACAGGCGCACGCCGCTGCCCCGCCCGTCCGCGACCCGGGTGGCGAGGGAGGCGCCCGGGGGGTGGAACGCGGCCGCGCCCAGACCACCGACCAGGAGAAGGGCCACCAGCAGCGGATAGCTGGGCGCCAGCCCGATCAGGGAGAGGAAGACGGCCGAAAGCGCCGGGCCCAGCAGGACGAACGGCTTGCGCCCGACCCGATCGGCCAGGTACCCCAGGAAGGGCTGGGGAAACGAGGTGGCCAGGGAGAGCAGCATCGCCAGGCTGGCGGCCCGCGCGATGGACAGGCCGTGCTTGTCCATCAGGTCCGGGAGCAGCGGGGCCAGGAAGCCCACGTAGGCGTCGGTGACGCCATGCGCCAGGGCGATGGCAAAGGCCGCCTGGGTGGTGCGGACCGCCAGGCGCTGGACGGAGGGGTCGGCGGGCTCGGCGGTGCGGACGGCCACGGGGCTCCGGCGTGGGACGGGCAGTGGGGCGCGCGGGTCGCAAGGGATCGCAGGGGACGCGCGCGAAGCGCTCGGGAACCCCGTCTGGCGCGAGCGGTTCCCGGGGCTCAGCTTGGGGTCCCAGGGGCGACGCTGCCTGCCGCTCCCCTGCCCCGTTCGCCCCACGCTCCGCCTCCACGGGAGAAGAACGCATGGCCCGGTCCGCCTCTGCGGGCGCCTCCGTCCTGATCGCGCTCGCCGCGCTCACGTCCTGCACCGCCCCGGCCGCCGACGCCGGTGCGGCCCAGGCGGACGAAGGCCCCGTCTTCCCCGACCAGAACCGTCCCGACGTGCGCGGGCTGTCGGGCGCGCTGTCCTCCGACCACCCGCTCGCCACCGCCGCCGGGTACGAGGTCCTGCGCCGCGGGGGCAACGCCATGGATGCGGCCATCACCATGGCCGGGGTCCTCGCCGTGACCCGCCCGCACATGAACGGGGTGGGCGGTGACGCCTTCGCGTTGATCTACGACGCCGAGAGCGGCACGGTCTCCGCGCTCAACGGGAGTGGGGCCGCGGGCGCCCTGGCGACGCCCGCCTTCTTCGCGCAAGCCGGGGACACGGCCATGCCGCAGGTCGGTCCCCGCAGCGTGAGCGTTCCGGGCGCCGTGCGGGCCTGGGAGGACGCGCTGGCGCGCTTCGGCACCCTCTCCCTCGCCGAGGCGCTCCAGCCGGCCATCCACTATGCCCGGGACGGCTTTCCCGTCTCCACGCGCCTGGCCCAGGACATCGAGGAACAGGGCGGCGACCTGGACGATGCCGGTCGGGCCCAGTACCTGCCGGGCGGCGTCCCTCCGGCGGTGGGCAGCCTGCTCAAGAACCCGGCCCTGGCCGAGACGCTGGAGCGCATCGCGACCCAGGGCTCCGGGGGCTTCTACGAGGGGCCGGTCGCGCGAAGCATCGCCGACCTCCTGGAGTCCCGGGGCGGCTACCTGCGGACCGGCGATCTGGCCTCCCATCGCTCGCAATGGGTCGATCCGCTGTCGATGACGTACCAGGGCTACCGCATGCTGGTCATGCCGCCCAACACGCAAGGGTTCGCGCAGCTCCAGCAATTCGCCATGGCGGAGGAATTCGACCTCGTGGGCATGGGTCCCCAGAGCGCGGACTACTGGCACACGCTGATCGAGCTGAAGAAGCTGGCCTTCGCCGACCGGGACGCCTGGGCCGCCGACCCGGACATGGCCGAACTCCCGATCGATCAACTGCTTGACCCTGATTATCTGAGGCAACGCGCGAGCATGGTGGACCCGGAGCATGCCGCCACGGACGTGACGACGGGGGTCCCGCGACCGGGTGTCGCGGCGGACGCCTCGGCGCACGGCGACGAGGCCGACGGGGGGGACACCGTCTACCTCACGGTCGTGGACCAGTGGGGCAACGCCGTGAGCTGGATCCAGAGCCTGTTCGCAGGGTTCGGGTCGGGGGTCTTCGATCCCGAGACCGGCGTCATGCTGCAGAACCGGGGCGCGCTGTTCACGCTCGAGGAGGGCCATCCGAACCAGGTGGCGCCGGGCAAGCGGCCCTACCACACGCTGTCGCCGATGATGGCCCTGCACGGGGACGGCACCTTCGCCTTCACCATGGGCACACCCGGAGGGGACTCGCAGACGCAGTCGCTGCTCGCGATCACCAACAACCTGCTGCTCTTCGGGATGACGCCCCAACAGGCGATCGAGGCGCCCCGCTACCGATCGAACTCCGGCACGTCCGTCTCGTTGGAGGACCGCTTCCCGGCCGCCCTGCGAGCCGAGCTGGAGCGGAGGGGCCATCGCATCCGCCTGGTGCATGGCTGGACGGCCACCTTCGGAGGCGCCCAGATGATCGTGCTGGACCGCGACAACGGGGTCCGGACCGTGGCGTCCGATCCCCGGCGCGAAGCCTACGGATTGGCCTACTGATCGGCAGAGGAGACGGGACGAGCGCGATGGCGGGAGACGGAATGCGCCTGGAGAGCCGCGTGGGCGTGATCGCGGCCGTGCTGGGGTTCACGGGTGTGGCGTTGGGCGCCTTCGGAACGCACGCACTGGGGGGAACGGTCCCGCCTCCGCGGCTGGAGACGTGGGAGACCGCGGTGCGCTACCACCTCATCCACGCCGTCGTGCTCGTGGCGGTGGCCGTTCTGGCCCGCACGGCCCCCACCCGTGCGCTGGCGCTGGCCGGCGTCCTGTTGCCGGTGGGCGTGCTGGTCTTCGCGGGCACGCTCTACCTGCTCGTCCTGCTCGACCTGCCCGTCCTGGGCGCGGTCACCCCTCTGGGGGGGATCCTGCTCCTCGCGGGCTGGATGGCCGTGGGGGCGCACTTCCTGGCGCTGGGGAGGAACCGCGGCGGCTGAGGCCGACGCGATCCCGACGTCGTCCCCGCCCGCCCCGAGGACGTTCGGTATCCCGCCCCAGGGGCACCCCCGCCGTTCAACGCGCCCGCAGCACGGCCCGGTAGTTCGGATCGATCACCAGTCGTAGCCGGGCGTCCGGTCCGACCTCCTCGATCCGGTTGGACGTGGTCCGCCGCCCGCCGGCATTGATGATCAGCGCCCGGGCGGTGGGTCCGTCGCGGTAGAGCGGGACGTCCAGGCTGCGACCCGGATCGACCGTGGCCAGCAGCTCGGTGTCGACGCCCACGCCCCACTGCATGCGCACCGCGACGGCCATCTCGAAGTCGTTCTCGATGGTCAGGGTGAGTGCCTCTCCGCCCACGAACCCGTCGAAGGGGTCGGGGTCGGGCGCGGGCGCTCCCTGGCTGGCGCAGCCGACGGCGAAGAGCCCGAGCCCGGACAGGAGCACCGCACGCCCGACGCGACGTCGGGCCGCGCGGCCCCACGAACGGATGGTCACGGCTCGCATCTTCGACCCCTCCTTCCCGTCCCCTGGGTTCGCGGAGGCGGGTCGGCACCCACGCGGCATGCCGACGAGGCCGACCGCCGCGAAGCCGGGCGTTCCGGTGTCGCCCGCGGCAGCCAGCCTACGCGCTCACCTCGGCCGGTGCCATCTGGGACACGTCCGGGACGACCAGGGTTCCGGACCCCTCGTTGGTGAACACCTCGAGCAGGAGCGAGTCGGGCACCTTGTACGAGATCACGTGCACGCGGCGCACCCCGGCGTCGATCGCCGACCGGATGGCGGCCGCCTTGGGCAGCATGCCGCCCGCGAGCGAGCCGGCTTCCGCCAGGCGGTCGAGCCCGTCCAGGTCCGTGTAGGAGACGAGGGAGTCGGGATCGGCCGCGTCGCGCAGCACGCCCGGGGCACCGGTCAGGATGATCCACTTCTCGGCCTGGATGGCCCCGGCCAGCGCGGAGGCGATGGTGTCGGCGTTGATGTTGAGGATCTCGCCCTGGTCGTCGGCGGAGATGGGGCTCACCACCGGGACGAAGCCTTCCTCCAGGATGCGACGCAGCACGTTGGCGTCCACCGAGACGATGTCCCCGACGTAGCCGTAGTCCACCGGGTCGCCGGAGGCGGTCCGCTTCGGCGGACGCCGCACCGCCCGGATGAGGCCCGCATCCACGCCCGAGATGCCCAGGGCGGGCACGTCCAGCTCCCGGCACCGCGCCACGATGGCCGTGTTCACGGTCCCGTTGAGCACCATGGTCGCCACGTCCCGCATGGGGCCGTCGGTGACGCGCCGGCCGTCCACGAACGGGCTGTCGACCCCCATGCTCTGGGCCACCTCGGTCATCTGGCGGCCCCCGCCGTGGACCAGCACCACGCGGATGCCGAGCCGGTGGAGGATTCCCACCTGCTCCAGCAGCGAGCGGCCGAGCGCGGGATCGGTGAAGACCTCGCCACCGGCCTTGATGACGAACGTCTTGCCCTGGAACAGGCGCAGATAGGGAACGGCGCGGCGGAGCGCCAGCACGGCGCTGGCGGAGCCGTCGGAACCGGGGGTCATCGCGAAGAGCCTCCGAGCAGGTCGAGGAGAATGGCTTTCTGGACGTGCAGACGGTTGCCGGCCTGACGGACGACGCGGGAGCGAGGGCCGTCGAGGATCTCGTCGGCCACCACCACGTTGCGGCGGACGGGCAGGCAGTGCATGAAGACGGCCTCCGGGCGGGCCGGCCGGAACCACGACTCGCGCACACACCAGTCCCGCAGGCCGGCCCGGAGACCACGCTCGGCCTCGGCCTCACCGTAGTGGCGGGGCGACTGCCAGGACTTGGCGTACAGGACGTGGGCGCCGTCCAGGGCGGCCTCGCGGTCGTCGGTCTCGCGCACGGTGCCGCCGGACGCGGCCGCCAGGGCGCGGGCGCTGTCCATAACAGGATCCGGCAACCCGAAGCCGTCGGGACGCAGCACCGTGACGTCCATGCCTCGCATCGCCGCCATGCGCACCACCGCGGACGGGACGGCCAGCGGCAGCGCCTTGGGGTGGTAGGCCCACGACAGCACGAAGCGACCCCCCGCCCGCGGGACCTCGAGGTCGTCCAGGGTCTTCCAGTCGCCGAGCGCCTGGCAGGGGTGGTTCATGGCGGACTCGAGGTTGACCACCGGCACGCTGGAATGGCGCACGACCGCACCCATCAGGGGCTCGGCCTGGTCGAGCACGAGGGAGCAGCCCTCCGGGAACGCCCGCACCCCCAGCACGTCGCAGTACTCACCCAGCACCGGGATGGCTTCGCGGATGTGCTCGGCGGCCTCGCCGTCCATGGTCACGCCCTCCCGGAGCTCCAGCTTCCAGGTGCCCTGACCGGGAGCCAGCACGAAGCTGCTCCCGCCGAGCTGGGCCATCCCGGCCTGGAAGGAGGACAGGGTGCGCAGCGAGGGGTTGAAGAACAGCAGGCCCAGGACCCGGCCGCGCAGATCGTCCCGGCGCGGGTGCCGCTCGAGCTCGGAGGCGGAAGCCAGGAGGGCCTCCACGGCGGAGGGCTGCAGAGCCCCCAGATCGGTGAAGTGGCGCACGGGTGTGGTCGTCCTTGCGGGTCTCAGCCGGGGATGGAGAGCAGGGCGCTCGCCAGCCGGTCGACGTGCGTCTCGTCGATCACGAGGGGCGGCATGAGGCGCACGACGGCAGGGTCCTTGGACGTGCCCGTCAGGATGCCCTGGTCCCGGAGCGCGCCGACCACCTCCTTGGCGGGGCGGCTGCAGCGCAGTCCGACCAGGAGTCCGCGACCCTGGATGTCCACGACCGGTCCGACCCGGCAGGTGGACCGGATGCGGGCGCCCATCTCCGCCACGTGGTCCAGGAAGCCCGGCGCCGACAGCGCGTCCGCCACGGCCACGATGAGGGCGGCGGCCAGCGGGCCGCCCCCGAACGTCGTGCCCAGATCGCCCGAGGCGACGGTCGCGCCCACCGCCTCGGTCATGAGGACCGCGCCGGCCGGAAAGCCCCCGGCCAAGCCCTTGGCGGTCGTGACGAGGTCGGGATCGACCCCCGCGTGCTCGAACGCGAACATCTTGCCGGACCGCGCCATCCCGCACTGGATCTCATCCGCGATGAGAAGGGCGCCGGCTGCCCGGGACCGCTCCCGCACCGCCTGGAGGAACGCGTCGGGCAGGTCGCGCGCGCCCTGGACCCCCTGCACCGCCTCGACGATCACCGCGGCGACGTCCCCACCGGCGAGTGCCTGGTCCAGCCCGTCCACGTCCCCGACGGCGACCCAGGTCACGTCGAAGGGCGTGCGGGGGAAGCCGTACCAGGCCGCGCTGCCATACGTCACCGCTGCCGACGCCGCGGTGCGACCGTGGAAGGACCCTTCGAGGGCCACGACCCGCGTCCGTCCCGTGGCGCGGAGCGCGAGCCGGAGCGCGTTCTCGTTGGCCTCGGCCCCGGAGTTGACCAGGAAGACCCGCTCCAGCCCGTCGGGAGCCAGGGCGGCCAACCGCTCATGGGCCCGCCGGCGGACCTCGATGTCCACCAGGTTGGTCTGGAAGAAGAGCCGGCCCGCCTGATCGGTCAGCGCCCGGACCAGCGCCGGGTGACCGTAGCCCAGGAGCGCCGTGGCGTGTCCGCCGTAGAAGTCGAGGTAGCGCTCACCCGTGCTGGCGACCACCTCCACCCCGTCGCCTTCGTTGATCTCGATGCCCAGTCGTGCATAGACCGGGAGCTCCGCCCTCGACGTGGTCAGCTCCATCCCAGGCCCGGCGTGAGGAGGCCGGTGGACTCGGGCAGCCCGGCCAGACGGTTCATCCACTGGAGCGCTCCGCCCGAGGCTCCCTTGATCAGGTTGTCCAACGTGGAGACCACGACCGCCTGATCCCCGTCGGCCACCGCCGACATGCAGCAGCGGTTGCTCCCCACCACTTCCTTGAGGGACGGAGGCGAGGGCCGCACCGTCACGAACGGGTGATCGGCGTAGAACCTTGTCAGCAAATCAGTCAGGTCTCTCGAGCTCATGCGCTGCGTGAGCTCGACGTGGAGGGTCGCGTGGATTCCGCGCGCGAACGGGCCCGACGTCGGGACGAACAGCACGCGCGGATCGGACCCATCGGACGCAAGACGCCCGAGCAGCATCTCCATCTCCGGCCGGTGCCGGTGCCCAAGCGGGTTGTAGACCCGCATGGAGCCGTGGCGGTCGGGGTGGTGCGTGCCCGGCGTCGGTGAGCGGCCACTGCCGGTGCTGCCGGTGACGGCGCTCACCCGGACGGGCCCGGCCAGGAGGCCGGCCGCCACCAGCGGCGCCGCCCCCAGCGTGACGCACGTGGTGAAGCAGCCCGGGTGGGCCACCGGTCCCGCAGGCGTCTCGGGGGTCAGCTCGGGCAGCGCGCAGGTGAAGGCGTCGATCCGCCCCGGCGCCGGGTGCTCGTGACCGTAGACCGCACGGTAGGCCTCGGCGGTGGGCAGGCGGAAGTCCGCGGACAGGTCCACGAGCAGCAGCTCGTGCCCGGCGGAGTCCGCTGCGGTCAGCAGCTCGTCCAGGACCGTGGCGGTGGCGCCGTGCGGAAGGCAGGAGAAGACGGCCACCCGCCCCGGCCCGTCCCGTCCCACGATCGACGTGACGTCGGCCTGCGGCAGGAACGTGGCCCCGGGGAGGACGCCCGTCAGGTGGGGGAACAGCCCCTCGATGGACTCTCCGGCCTGGCCGTGCGCGAAGGCACCGCGGAGCTCCAAGCCGGGATGGCCGAACAGCAGGCGCATGACCTCGGCGCCCACGTAGCCACTCCCGCCCAGCACCCAGGTGGGGATGGGCTCAGACACGGGGGCCTCCCGCCGCAACGCCCACGGCACCGAGCACCACGTCGGCCAGCTCGGCCGCCGCCACCCGGGCGTTGATGGCCCGGACCCCGAAGCGGGACTCGATCACCTCGGTGCCGGCGGCATTGTCCGTGGCCGGGCCGGTCACGACCGTCGCGCGGATACCGTAGGTCTCTTCGAGGACCCGCAGGCCGCCGTAGGCGCCGACCGGATCGGTGGCGGCCAGCACCACGGCGCTGAAACAGCCGCGGAGCCCCTCGTCCGCGAGGATCGCGTCGACCCCGTAGTCGCCGAACAGGCCGTCGCCCAGCTCCAGCACCAGGACGTCGGGACGCTCGTCGGCCAGGGTGGTCAGGATGGCCCGCGCCAACTGCGGGGCATTGGCCCGGCTGGTGGTGACGACCCCGAAGTCCGTGAAGACGGCCGTGCGCTGGGCGCCGGAGTCCTCCATGTGGAGCACGTCACGCCGGAGGCTGACGCCCGTGGTCTTGCCGCCGTGGACCCGGAGGCTCCGGTGGGCCAGGGCCTGGATGAGGCTGGAGCAGGCGGCCGTCTTGCCGGCGTTCATCGAAGTGCCCACGACGGCGACCACCGGAATGCCCTGGACGTCCAGGCGCGCGGGCATGGGCAGGGCGTTGCCGCGGATGTTGGCCGGCAGGCCGATGCGCTCGCCCAGATAGGGGAAGGTCAGCACCTGGCCCAGCACCTCGCACTCGAACGGGGGTCCCACCTCGGGACTCCAGGACGTGCAGGTGCCGATGACGCCGCCCAGGTTGAGGATGTGGACGCCGGCCCCGGTGGACAGGCGCTCCGGGATGTGCCCCGCGTAGCCACCGAGCGCTCGGCGATGTCCCAGGGCGCCCACCACCACGTCTCCGGGCTTGAGGAGCGAGAAGCGACCGCTCGGCAGCTCGAGTTGGTTGTAGGTGCTCTTGCGGCTGAGCACCCGCACCGCCACCACGTCCCCCTCGGTGCAGGGGTAGGTGTCGCCCACCCACACCGAGCGCGCCACCTGCGCGTTCCGGGTGACGGACGCGATCTTGTCGACCACCAACTGCCTCACGCCTGGTTGCCTCCCGCCCCTCTCTGGCTGCTCAAACGGTTGTCCCGCCCATGTTTGGTGGCCCAGACCTCGAGTCGATTCCGAACCATCGGCAATCCGCTGGGCTCCGCGACCGCCACGAAGATCGTGTCGTCGCCTGCGATGGTCCCCACCACCTCCGGCCACTCGGCCTCGTCGATCGCCACCCCCACCGGCTGGGCGGCGCCCACCCGCGTGTGGACCACGAGGAGGTGATCGCCGGCGGGCATCGCCGACTCGATGAGTCCCAGGATGGACGGCGGGATCTGCCGGGGATCGTCGGGCAACCGGTAGGCCCCGCGCACCTTGGTCACCCCCAGGGCACGCAGGTCGCGCGAGACCGACGCCTGGGTCGTCTCGAAGCCCTGCTCCCGGAGGCGGCCCACGAGCTCGGACTGACGGCGGATGCGCTCGCGCGTCAGCAGGGCCCGGATGGCCTGGTGGCGGATCTCCCGGTCGTCCATGTCGGGCCCCCGTGCCCGGCCCGCCTTCGCGGGCACCAACGACGAGCGGCCCGCCAGCATCTCCGGCGGGCCGCTTCATGCGTACCTATACGCATATTATGCAGGCTTCCCCGAAGGTCTGCAAGGGGCCGGGTTCACGGATCGTGTTCGAGCGCTCGCTCCAGCGCCTCGACGAGGCGGGCGGCGTCGGCGTGGGAGAAGACGAGGGGCGGCTTGATCTTCAGGACGTTGTGGTCGGGCCCGTCGGTGGAGAGCAGGATCCCGTCCCGTTCCACCAGCGTCTCGACCACCCGGGCGGCCCGCTCGGGATCGGGGGAGCGCCCGTCGCGGGTGAGCTCGAGCCCCAGGAAGAGCCCCCTGCCCCGCGCCTGCCCGCCTACCCGCTCCGCCAGCGGGCGCAGACGCCCCAGCAGCGCGTCCCCCACCTGCGCCGCGTGCGCCCGCAGTCCCTCGTCCTCGAGCACATCCAGCACCGCCAGGCCCACGGCGCAGGAGACCGGGTTGCCCCCGAACGTGTTGAAGTACTCCATCCCGTTGCTGAAGGCCTCTGCCACGGCGCGGGTGGTGACCACCGCCCCCAGGGGATGCCCGTTCCCGATGGGCTTGCCCAGGGTCACGATGTCCGGAACGGCCCCCTCCGCCTCGAATCCCCACCAGTGGCTGCCCACCCGGCCGAAGCCCACCTGGACCTCGTCGGCCACGGCGACCCCACCGGCCGCCCGGGCCGCGTCGAACGCCCGGGCGAGCCATCCCGCCGGGGGGACCACCTGGCCGCCGCAGCTCGGCATGGCCTCCGCGAAGAACGCGGCCAGCCCGCCCGGCGCGGTTCGGGCCCGATCGAGCGCCGCCGCCGTCTCCTCCAGGTAGCGGTCCGCCGCCGTGTTCGGGTCGCGGAAGCGACCGCGGAACGGGTCGGGAAGCGGCGCCTCCTGCACCCAGGCCGGACGAGCGAAGCCCCCTGGCCCCTTGTACTTGTACGGGCTCATCTCCACCAGTGCGGACGTGTTCCCGTGGTAGGCGCCGTCGAGCACGACCACGTTCCGTCCACCGGTGGCGGCCCGCGCCATCCGCAGGGCCAGCTCGTTGGCCTCGCTGCCCGAACACACGAGCCAACACACCTCGAAGGGGGGCCCGAACCGCTCCAGCAGGCGCTCCCCGTACCGGGGCAGGAGCTCGTGCAGATAGCGGGTGTTGGTGTTGAGCAGGGCCGCCTGTTCGGCCAGCGCGGCCACCACCCGCGGGTGCTCGTGCCCCACGTGGGCCACGTTGTTGACGCAGTCGAGGTAGGCCCGGCCGCTGTGGTCGTACAGCCGGGCGCCCCTGCCCCGCACGATGTGCAGCGGCGCCGTGTAGGCGAGGCTGAGCGCCGGTCCGGCCGTGCGGGCCCGGGCCTCCCGGATCGCGCCCGAGGGGGGCGGCGTGACCCGGCCGCGCGGACGATCGCGCGGCTCGAGGCGGGCCAGGGCCCGCCCGTCGTCGACCAGGGCGAGGGCCGCCAGGGTACGCCGCACGCCGCCCTGGCTGACGTCCAGGTAGGCATCCCCCCCACCGCGCTCGGCGGTCGTGCGCGCCGCCTGTGCCACGCTCACGCACAACCGTAGACGAACGAGCGGAAGCATGCATTCCAGCTCGACATCGGAGAGGGGCACCAGGCTCCGGTACCCCTCCAGGACGGAGGCAAGGACCCCCACCGGATCGGGGGCGTCCAGGAGGGCGTAGGTGGCCGCGATGATCGGCTCGGCCACGCGCACGGTGTGGACCAGGTCCCCGAAGTCGAGCAGGCCGACGATGCGGGTCGCTCCGGGGCCGGCCACCAACACGTTGTGGTCGTTCAGGTCGTTGTGCACCACCCCGGTCGGGAGGGACGGCAGCAGGGGCCCTGCGCTGCGGGCGACCCGGTCCGTCTCCTCCTCGACGAGCCGGCGCAGGGCGGGATCGCCGATGTGGGGGAGCCCACGTTCCACGACCGCAGCGCCGCGCAGCAGGTCCCAGTCGATCGTGCGGTGCGCGCCCGGATGCGCAAAGCGCTCCAGGGCCTGCCGGAGCTCAGCGGCCAGCACCCCGAGCGCGCGGTGCCGCTCCGGCCCCGGCGCGGCCGCGTCCGCCAGCGGTACCCCGTCGACCCAATCCACCAGGCGGACGTGGAGGACCCGCCCGTCCTGGCAGGCGACGCGCCGCGGTGCGTCCTCCACGGGCATGGGGAGGGCCAGCGCCGGGACGGCCGCCGCGACCCGTCGTACCGCCGCGTCCTGGGCGGCGAGCGCCTCCGGATCGGTATCCACGTGGGCCACCTTGAGGACCCGGGGGCCGATCCGGAAGTTCTGGTCGGCGTAGCTCGGGAGCTCCTCCGCGGGCCCCTCCTGCCCGAACAGCTGGCGCGCGAGCCGGGAGGCGTCCGCGACCGACAGGGACGGGCGCCCGTCGGCGCGGGGCGCGGGGAGCTCCAGGGCCTGCGTCATGCGAGGAACCTTGGCGTTCGGGTTCGGGTCTTTCTCTTGCACTGCCCACGCTCCGACCGGCCCTGCCGCTCCCGACGGGCCGGTCGACCCCGCGCCACCCGCGGGTCCTCGAGCACCCATAATAGAGCGCGGCGAGCCCGCGCGTTCGAGAGGCTGGATCCATGACTCGATTCCTGGCGGCGTTCTTCCTCGCGGCCGGCGTCCTGGCCGCCTGCGACGGCGGCACTCCCCCTCCGGTGGCGACCACGGTGGTCGTGACCCCGGGCACCGCGGCCTTCGCGTCCGTGGGGCAGACGGAACAGTTCAGCGCCGAGGTGCGGGACCAGAACGGCTCCCCGATGACCGGCGTCACCGTCTCGTGGGCCTCCAGCGACATCGGGGTGGCCAACGTCACGAGTGCGGGTGTGGTGACGGCCAGCGGCAACGGCACGGCGCAGATCCGGGCCACCGCCGAGGGGATCACCGGCTCGGCGTCCATCACCGTCGACCAGGTTCCCGAATCGATCAGCAAGACCGCCGGCGACGCCCAGACCGGCGAGGCGGGCGATCCCCTGCCCATCAGCCCGACGGTCGAGGTCAAGGATGCCCTCGGGGCACCCGTGGTCGGCGCCTCCGTCACGTTCGAGGTCGTGGGCGGCGGCGGCACGGTGGCCACGCAGACGGTCCTGACCGGCGCCACGGGACGGGCGTCCACCACGTGGACGCTCGGAGGCACGGTGGGCGCGCAGACCCTGCGCGCTCGCGTGGGCACCCTGGAGGTCGAGTTCACGGCGACGGGTCAGGTGGGGATCCTGTCGGTCAGCACGACCGCGCTGGATCGCGCGCGCCAGACCCTGCCCTACACGACCTCCCTGCAGGCCAAGGGGGGCAACGGCGGCGGCTACACGTGGTCGATCGCCAGTGGCACCCTGCCTCCGGGCCTCACGCTCACGCAGGGCGGGGCGCTGGCGGGTACGCCGACCACGGCCGGCACCTTCACCCCCACGTTCCGCGTGCAGGACGGCGGGGGCGGCAGCGCCACCCGGGCGCTCACCCTGACGGTGTGCGAGCCACCCCTGCAGCTGGCGCTGGGCGCCAATACCATCCTGGACGCTTCGGCCGTGGGCACCTGCGGGGTCTACCTGCCGTCGGCGAACGGGGCGGCGTACCGCATCACGCTGCATCGGCCCTCCACGGACGTGAACGCCACCTCCACCTCGGTCAGCCTGACCATGGAGGGGGACGGCGTGAGCGCCACCGCGGCTGCGGCCTCCCCTGCCCTGGCCGCGGCGGCCGAGCCCGCCCTGCAGGCGCCCTCGACCCTCCAGCGCGGGATCGAGCGCTCGGTCGCGCGCGCCGAGGCCACCGAGCGCTTCCACGAGGCGCTCCGGGCGGACGAGGCCCGGTTGCTGGCCCGCCTGCCCCGGGAGGGACTCCTCGCGCCGCAGGGCCCCCGGCTGCGGGCTGCGTACGCGGCCTTCCAGGCGGCGCCCGATACGCTGGTGCTGAACGTGCCGGTGGACGCGACCTCCTGCGACCTCTCGACCGCCAGGTCCAACACCGCCGTGAAGCTGGGTGAGAACCAGCACGTGGCCATCTACCAGACGGTCTCGCAGCGGACCACGGCGCCCATCTCCACGGCGAGCGTCAACATGATGCTCGATTTCTACGAGAACTATGGCGATCCCGTCATCCAGCAGTACTTCGGGGGCACCTCCGACGTGAACGGCGACGGCATCCTCACCGTCCTGGCCACCCCGGACGTGGGGGCGCAGATCGCCGCGTTCGTCTGGAGCGGCGACTTCTTCGACAACTCGCCTGGAGTCTGCCCCGCGTCGAACGAGCGGGAGATGATCTATTTCAACGCCGATGTCATCAACGACATGGACGACGGCTCCAGCTATCAGGCGCTGGCCACGTTCGTGCACGAAGCCAAGCACGTCTCGTCGCTGTACAAGCGAGTGGCCACGCAGCCGTTCCACCCCTCCTTCATCGAGGAGGGCACGGCGGAGATCGCCGGTGAGATGGCCACGCGCCTGGCCTGGGCGGCCACGGGCGGGCCCGCGGTGGGGGAGAAGGTCACCCGGCAGGATTTCGTGTCGGGGAACCAGATCGACGTGACCCCCGAGAACTACGGGATCTTCCTGCGCATGGCGCGGGTCGCCTGGTATCTCTCCTCTCAGCCCAACGGCGTGAGCGCGTCCCTCACCTCGCAGCAGAACGGGATCTACGGATCGGGTTGGTTGTTCCACCGCTTCGTCGGCGATGCGTACGGCAACGCCGCGGCGTCGGCCCTGGCGGACCAGACCCTCTTCCGCACCCAGAACGACTCCGCCACCGCGAGCGGCTTCACGGGCTTCCCCACCTTCGTCGGCGGCAAGTCGTACACGGACGTGCTGCTGGAGTACGCCGTGGCGCTCACCTATGAAGGGACGCCGCAGGCTCCGGCCCGGACCTTCACGACCTATGACTTCCCGACGGCCGCCGAGCTGTTCCGGAATCCGGATCCGGCGGGGACGTTCCCGTGGCCGGTCACGAAGACCTGCAACGGATTGCCCTGCCCCACCAGCCTGGACTCCTCGAACACCGACACCGATGACGGGGTCGTGCACGCCGCCCAGTTCGGGGACCACGCCTATCCCGGCGCGCTGGGACCGGGGGGCGTGCGGATCCACGAGTTCGAGTCCAACGGGACGGGAACCGGGGCGCAGGTGGACGTCACCGCCCCCTCGGGCATCAAGGTGATCGTGGCCCGCGTGCGGTAGGAAGCCCGCCCGCCCCGGACGCGGACGAGGCCGCGGAGACCTCCGGGTCCCCGCGGCCTTCGTCCATCCCGTCAGCGGCGACGCGGTCGACGACCACCTCGTCGTGCGTGGCGTGCCGTTGCCGCGCCGTCCGATCGTTCGAGGCTGGGCCCGGTCCCGCGGTCCGGCCCGGTCAGGACACCGGCCGGGTCTTCGGCACCAACTGGGTGATCCAGATCCCGCTGTTCAGGTCCGACGAGTAGATCCGTCCCTTGTGGATCTGCGCGCCCCAGGCCATCGGCCAGTTGGCCACGGTCGTTTCGGCGTCCGTGGTGCGGAGCGCGGCGATCTCGCGGCCCTGGGCGTACAGATCCCCGCGCAGCTCGCCGGAGATGTCCACCACGCGCAACCCGGCCTGGTAGTAGCCCACGTAGAGCCGGTCGTCCTCCACCCACACATTGTGCGCGCCCGCCTCCGGGACCTCGTAGAAGGCCACCTCGACCGGGTTCTCGATGTCCGCTACGTCCACCACGTGGATGTAGCCACGCGCCTCGATGGGCCGATCGGCGTTCCATCCGTCCGGGAAGATCTCGTCTCCCAGGAAGAGGTAGCGGCCGGAGCGCCATGCGACGTGCGTGTTGCCGATCGGGTACGCGTAACGGCTCACGAACGTGGGCGTGCGCGGCGTCCCGCCGTGGGTGCCGGCGCCGACATCCAGGATGACGACGCCGTCGTCCCAGTAGGAGAGGAAGGCGTACCCGTCCTGGACGATCACGTCGTGCAGCGTCTTGCCCTGCTTGTCGAGGCCCCACCGACCGACCTCCACCAGCGCGCCCGGATCGGAGATGTCCAGGATGTGGATGTCGGACGTGCCGTTGTGCACCGCGTAGACGAGGTCGCGCTCCCCGTCGATCCAGACGTTGTGCACTCCACCCGTGACCGTCTCCTCGTAGTGGGAGATCACACGGGGGTGGGCGGGCGTGGCGAGGTCCAGCATCACGATGCCGTTGCGCCGGTTGGAGGCGCCCTCCCGGGTCACGATGCCGACGCGCCGGTTCGGGTGGATCTTCACGTCGTTGATCCGGCGCGCGTCGAGCTGCAGCGAGTCCGTCAGCACGGGCCGCGCCGCGTCGGTCACGTCCCACACCTTCATCCAGTCGTGCATGAAGGTGCCTACGTAGACGTAGTCCCGTCCGTCCAGGCCTTCGAAGACCCACATGTCCCCGGAGTGGTGGGTGGCGATCCCGCCCCGTCCCACCTGCACCAGGGTCTCCTCCGACGTGCGGGCTTCGACGTCCAGCACGGTGGTGGTGGCCGCGCCCTCCCCCACCAGGGCAGTGACCACGTAGCGGCCTGGCCGCTCGGCCACGAACACGCCTGTTCCGTCCTCGTCGTCGATCTGCGCGCCACTCCCGCCGACGCTCCACGAGGGATGGACGGCCGCCGCTCCTCCCTGGCCCCGGGCCGTCACCCGAAGGCGCACCACATCCCCCGTGCGCACGAGCTCCGTGGCGGGGGGCGCTCCTTCGACCGACAGCGTGAGCGGCCCGTCGTCCGTCACGGTGAAGTCCAGGGTGGCCGACGCGTCCCCACTCGTCACGTGCACCCGGGCCACCCCGGGACCCACCGCCCACACCCGACCCAGCGCGTCCACCCGGGCCACACCTTCCGCACTGGAGGCATAGCGCGCGGCGACCTCCTCCAGGGCGCCACCCTGCCGATCCCGCGCCGTGAGGCGGATGGGGACCGACGTACCCACGGCCAGCCGGAGCGCGGGCGCGGTGGCCGCGAGTTCGGCCGCCGGCAGCGGTGCCACCCGGACGATCACCACGGCGGGTGCGACGCCCGTCTGCCCGAGCGCGAGCGCGCGAGCCTCCGCGCGACCGGATGCGAGCGCGCGCACGCTCCCGTCGGCGGACAGCGCGATCACGTCCGTGTCGGTGGTGAACCACCGCACGCCCGCTCCGGCGCGCGCGCCACCGCCGGCATCCCGCACGGTGGCGGCCAACGTGGCGGAGTCGCCGACCGTCAGCTCGATCACGGCGGGCTCGGCCACCACGCGCGGACCCGGGTCCTGCGCGGCCTGGAGGACCGCGCCCATCAGGAACGGCAGCAGCATGGCGGGCCTACCGGGTTCGGGTCGTCACCTCGATGACGCCGTTGGAATAGTTGGTGCCGTACAGGGTCGTGGCGTCGCGTCCGTTCCGGAAGCGCATCTCGCGCACATCGGAGGAGCGCACGGAGCTCAGCACCTGCAGGCCCCCGGCGACCGGCCGGCCGTCGATGTGGACCTGGGGACCGATGGCACCGGTGCGGCTCGTCAGCCAGCCAGCGCGCAATCTCTGCACGGCCTCGAGCGCGGACATGGAGGGGATCTCCGCCAGCTCGGACTCGGTGATCAGGTTGCGCCCCCCGCGGGCAGCGCTGCTGCCCGATCCGCCCGAGGATCCCGAGGCGCACCCGCCCACCGCGGACGCGAGCAGGAGGAACAGGAAGAGGGGAATCGTGCGAACGAAGCGACTGGTCATGAGGCCTCCGGTGTGGGGTGGTGCTCAGAGTCCCTTCTGGGCCCGGAGCAACAGCTCGAGGAGCTTGATGTCGGGCATGAGTCCGAGGGCGTCCGAGCCGGGGTGGGGATAGCGGTAGCGGTCCTGGCTGGACTCCGAGGAGAAGACCACCACGTTCCCGATCAACTGTCCGTACTCGTAGCGGGGGCTGACCTCCGCCCGCCAGGTGCGCTCCTCACGGTCGACGAACCACCGGTACTGGGGATTCTGGACGGCGATGGTCAGCGTGCTGGCCACGGGCGGGCGCGCCCCTTCGACGATGGCCTGCAGGCGACACCGGGGGTCATCCACCCCCTTGAGCATCACACGCCACTGCGGGCCCTCCCGCACCGCCGACGTCACCTCCCATGTCCGTCCCCCGCGCTCGATGCGCAGCCCCTGGATACCCAATGGATCAGCCTTCCAACGCGGTGAAGTCGAGCCAGCTCCTGGCCGGGATCGGTTCAGCCCGCGTCAACGCGGGATTGTTCAGGATCGCGCGGTCGATGGCGCACCGGGAGCTTGCGATCCAGACCTCCCGCACCGTGCTGGGGTTGCGCGCATGGATGTCCGCCGCCCGGACGTTGCCCGCCAACAGCACCCCTCCGCCGTCGATGGTCAGGGTGCCCTGGACGACGACCGCTCCGTAGAAGCGGACGTCCTCTCCCACCATCAGGTCCCCTTCGACCAGCAGGATGCCCTGCCCCACCGTCCCGGCCGCGAGCTGCAGGCTGCCCGTGGAATGCACGACCGGGAAATAGCGCCCGCAGGGCCCCATCGGGTCGGTCGGGGCGCCCCAATTGGTGGCGCTGGCCTCCTGGCACAGCCCGTTGGCATCGAGCTGCGGCGTGGCGGGACCGAAGGCGCCGCCGGTGACGCGCACGTCCGCCACCGCTACGAGCTCTGCCCACGTCAGCCCCCCATAGCTGGTCAGGGCGGCCGCGGTCAGCGCGGGATCCTCCACCACGGGAGGCACCCCCGACACAACGGCCGGTCCGGCGGTCGTGACCGCCGAATCGTCCGGCAGGATCACGCCGGCCATGCCGCCCCCAGCCGCTCCGCAGACCGGGGCCCAGGACAACGGGGTGAAGTCGGCGCCCGTCACGCCCACGTCGCCCTCCAACGCGAGGCCCGACAGACTGAGCGCGGCAGAGCCGGCGGTGAACAGGGGGCTGTTCAGGCGCGTGAGGACTGCGATGCGGTGTTCGATGCCGGGATCGGCGAAGAGGCCGCCCCGACTGTCCAGCAGGTACAGGCGCTCGGAGACCCGGCGCACGTCGATGGTGGCGCTGCCCTCCCGGGCCAGGCTGGTGATCTGGTCCGTCTGGCCCGGGGGAAGCAGTCCGAAGCGCTCCCCCTGCCAGTTGGACAGCACCTCGGCGATGCCGGTCTCGGCGACGTCCAGCGCGCGCTGGGCGCGGTCGCTGGCCATGGAGATCCGCGTCTCCTGCCGCGCAGCGTAGAAGCCGCCGGTCACCACGAGCCCGAGGATCGAAAGCGCGACCAGCGCCAGCAGGAACGCCACTCCCCGCTCGTCCGGCCATCGAGCCGCTTCGGGTCCACCTGCAGGACCGCCCGCACCCGACCCGGGCGGGTCAGTTGCGCAGCGAGACGCGTGTGGTGAGGGAATCGGCGATCGGGGACCCATCGGTGTCCAGCACGGGTGACGACGTCCGTACAGTCAGCTCAATCTGCGCGACGAGAAGGGGATCCGCCACCGTGTGCCCGAGCCCGTCCAGGAACCGGAGCTCCAGGCCGGAGCCGGTCGGGTCCAACGGCCCCACCAGGGGGACCGGTGCCGTGCCCGCGGTCCAACGCGCCAGATACCACCCATCCAGGAGGGGGCGGAGCCCGTACGTGTCGACCCGGAAGGTCCGGAGGGGAGCGCCCACCGCGAGGGTGTTGGTCCCGAGCGTCGGCGACAGGGCCAGGAGCTCGACCCGCTCCCCGGCGCCCCCGCCCGGACACCCGACGGTGGTGTCCACGGGGCCTGCGACCCCGATCAGCCACCGGTCGTCGTGGGCGCTGGCCGGGTCGTTCTCGGCCCACACCATCACGGAGTCGCCCGGCGCCACCGTGCCCGCGTAGGGCTCGAAGACCACGCTGGGCGCCGCGCCCACGTCGCAGGCGATCCGGAACGCCATGGCGCTGCGCACCCGCACGCTGTCGGGGCCGAAGCCGATGAGGTCTCCCGCCGCCGCGCTGGCCTCGCGCAGCGTCGCCGTCAGCACGTCCGCGGCGGCCCGGACGGTCTGTTGCGTCGTCAGACGCGCCGCCGTGCGGGAGAAGGTGCGCTCGTTGACCAGCACGACCTGGTAGATGGCGAGCAGCAGCAACGCGCCCAGCGCGGTCGCCAGGACCAGCTCCACCAGCGTGAAGCCGGCGCGTCCGCTCCCCGGCACTCCCGCCCGGTGGCGCCCGGGCACGCCTCGCCTCACGGACGCGGGATCCGGTAGAACGCCGTATCCGCCACCGCGGGCATCAGGGTGGGAACCTCCCCCGGGGCGGGCGCGGCCAGGCCGGGCCCCACCGTGATCACCCGGATGTTCTTGACCCGCGGGAAGTCCTCCACGACCCAGCGCACGTCGAAGCGGCCCAGGAGTGCCGCCCCGTCGATCACGGAGTCGTACGGAGCCGCTCGCAGTCGCTCGATGGCGCTCTGGCGGGCTGCCGCGCGCTCGGTGCGCAGATCCGCGTCCGCGCCCTGGCGCACCAACAACGCCGACGTGCCCAGGAAGCCGAGGATCCCGACGGCCAGGATCACGACCGCCACCACCAGCTCCACCAGGGTGAAGCCGGCCTCGGAGCTCGGGGACCTCACGACCCCTGCGGCCCTGGAAGGAACTGCCCGAGCGGGAGGAGCATCCCCTCCGCCCATCGCCCGTCGCGGGTGAAGCGCACGACCACCGGGTCGGGGACCGAGCCGCACGGCGGTGTGGCCACGCCCCGCGGACCGAAGCACTGCACCAACGTGGGCTCGACCTCCACGTCCGCGGTGACGCCGAAGCGCAGGACTTCGATCACCTCCGTGCCGTCCACCACCCAGGCGCTGTCTCCATCGGCGTCCAGCTCCAGTCGTATCCGGTGGCCCCGCTCCACTGCGGTGGCCCGGGCGCGCGCCGCCAACCCGGCGAACGCGGTCCGGGAGGCCCGCACGGCGTAGGAAGCGCGGGCCCTGCCCATGGCCGCCCAGGCCACTCCGAGGAGGGTCGCCGAGAGGGCCACGACGAGCGTGATCTCGAGCAGGGTGAAGCCGCGGCGGTCCCGCATCGCCGGTATCCCCCTTTGCGCGTCAACCGACCCGGCCGGAGTCGGTCCGGCCGGGCCCGGGGTCGTCGGCCGGGTCCTCCCCGGCCCTCTTCATGTCCCCGGCGCGACTCGAACGCGCGACCTATTGCTTAGGAGGCAATCGCTCTATCCACCTGAGCTACGGGGACCGCAGGCGGTCCGGGCGACGGGGGTTCCGTCCGGGTGACGCCGGGGGGAAAGGTAGGGGTTGGCGCAGCGGCGTCCAACCGGACGACAGCCGTCGGCTCGAGCGCGTCTCAGACGGCGCCGCGCAACACGGCTTCCAGGTCCGTCACGTCCACCGGCTTGACCAGGTGGGCGTCGAACCCGGCGGCTCGGCTCCGTCGACGATCCTCGTCCTGACCCCAGCCGGTGAGGGCGACCAGCAGGAGGTCGTGCCCTTGCCGGGCCGCCCGTAGCCGGCGGGCCACCTCCAAGCCGTCCATCCCGGGCATGCCGAGGTCCAGCAGCACGACGTCCGGCCGAAAGGAATCCACCACGCGCAGCGCGTCGGTCCCGTCCGCCACACTCTGCGTGACATGACCGCGGAGCCCGAGCAGGGTTGCCAGGGTCTGACCCGCGTCGGCGTTGTCGTCGACGACCAGGATCCGTCGGTGGCCTGCGGCGGTCGCCTGACGGGTGTCCACGGTCTCCTCGCCCACGGGAGTGTGGTGCCCCGAATCGAGGGGGAGCGTGACCGTGAACGTGCTTCCCTCACCCACGCCCGGGCTGTCCACGCGGACCGCGCCCCCATGCATCTCCACGAGGGTGCGTACCAGGGAAAGACCGATCCCCAGCCCGGTCGCGCCACTCCCCTGTCCCTGTGTGAACATGTCGAAGATGCGCTCGGCCATGTCGGCTGCGATTCCCCGCCCGTCGTCGTGGACGGATACGTGCGCCCTCGCGTCGTCCATCCCGACGTGCAGAGTCACGCGTCCCCCCTGTGGCGTGTACTTGGCCGCGTTGTCGAGCAGGTTGGTCACGACCTGCACCAGCCGCACGTCGTCTCCCCACACCCATACCGGCGTCTCCGGCATCCGTAGCGTCAGCGTGTGGCCTCCACGTTCCACGGCGGACCGGGCGTTCTCGACGGCGTGGGTCACGACCGCGCGCAGATCGACCCGGGTGCGGCGCAGGACGACCGTGCCGCGGCTGAGGCGCGAGAGATCGAGAAGGTCGTCGATCAGGCGCACCATGTGCCCGACCTGGCGTCCGATGACGTCCCGCGCGCGTTGGAGGCTCGGATCCTCCGGCCCCAGGGTGTTGAGGATCTCCACGGCGCTGCGGATCGGGGCGAGCGGATTCCGCAGCTCGTGCGCCAGCGTGGCCAGGAACTCGTCCTTCCGACGGTCCCCCTCGCGCAGCGCTTCCTCCGCCACCTTGCGCTCGTGCACGTCGATCACGGAGCCACTGAAGCCCTCGAACGCACCATCGGCTCCGAAGCGCGGAGCGCCTGCGTCGATGGCCCAACGGTAGGCACCGTCCGCACGACGGATCCGGTAGTCCAGCTGGAAGGCCTCGCGCCGCGCGTTGCTCTCCAGGAAGATCCGCTCCGATCGCCGCCGGTCGTCCGGGTGGACGGCCTCGAGCCATCCGAATCCCAGGCTCTCCTCCTCCCTCTGGCCGGTGAAGGTGTGCCATCCCCGCGAGAGGAAGACGCAGGCACCCGTTGGATCGGTCATCCACAGCATGGCGGGTGCGGTGTGGGCCATGACCCGGAACCGCTGCTCACTCTCGGCAATGGCACGCTGCGCTTCCCGACGCACGCTCGCCAGCTCGAGCTGCGCACCTACACGCACCACCAGCTCACGCGCGCTGAACGGCTTGGTCAGGTAGTCGTCGGCTCCCGCTTCCGCGGCACCGAGCCGTGCCTCCTCGCCCGCTCGAGCGGAGAGGAGGATCACCGGCACGTCACCGAGGTCGGGGTCGGCGCGCAGCGCGGCGAGGAGCTCGAAGCCGTTCAACCCGGGCATCATGACGTCCGCCAGCACGAGGTCGGGCCGCCTTTGCCGCGCCGCGCTCAACGCCGCCTCGCCGTCCGCGGCCGCCTCGACGTCGAAGCGGGGCGAGAGCAGCTCGGTCACATAGGCGCGCAGGTCGGCGTTGTCGTCCGCCCAGAGCACGCGCGGGCGGGCGGTCGGGCCGCTGCCGCGCACGCCCCGGTGCACCTCGCTGTCCTGCTCGCCGTCGGACGACGGAGCGGGTGGGAGCCAGCGCAGCGCCTCCTCCACGTACCCGCGAGCATCGTCGACGCGCGGCGGCGCGTCCGTGGTCACCAGCCGGTCCGGGGGGAGGTGATCCGCTCCAAGGGGGATCGAGACCGTGAACGTACTCCCCTGCCCTTCGCGGCTGCGGACCTGCACCTGGCCACCGTGCACCCGCGCCAGCGCATCCACCAGGGCCAGCCCGATGCCGGTGCCTTCGTGGGATCGCCTTCGGGCACCCTCGATCCGATGGAAGCGTTCGAAGACGCGTGGCAACTCGGCGTCGGAGATTCCCACGCCGGTGTCCTCCACCTCCAGCTGCACCTCGGAAGCGGTTTCCTTCAGGCGGACCGTGATCCCGCCTTCGAACGTGAACTTGAAGGCGTTCGAGACGAGGTTGAGGACGATCTTCTCCCAGAGGTCGCGGTCGACATGGACGGGCGCCGTCACGGGGGGACAGTCCACGTGGAGGAAGAGGCCGCCCGCCTCCACGGTCGAGCGGAACACACTCGCGAGATCGCGCGTGAGGGCGGCGATGTCGGTGCGTTCGAAGCGCGCGTCCGCGCGGCCGGCCTCGACGCGTGAGAACGACAGCATGGTGTTGACGAGCTTGAGCAGCCTCACGCTGTTCCGATGCACACGCTCCACCTGGGACCGGATCTCCGGCGCCAACGGCCCTTCGCGATCGTCCAACAGGTCCTCGAGCGGCCCCAGCATCAGTGTGAGCGGAGTCCGGAACTCGTGACTGACGTTGCTGAAGAACGTGGTCTTGGCCCGATCCAGCTCGGCAAGGGCCTGGGCCCGGCGCTGCTCCTGCTGGAACGCCCGCGCCTGGGTGATCGCCGTCTCCACATGGGTCGCCAGCAGGGTGGCGAAGCCCCCGTAGTCGTCGTCGAAGACCAGTCGGGGACTCAGGCCGATGACGAGAAACCCATCGGGCCGGCTCTCGCCGGTCGGCAGGAGGGGCAGCACGATCGCGCGCTCCGGCGGCTCGGGCCACACACCGCGGGGCAGGTGCCCGAAGCGACGCTCGAGGTCCGCCACCGGCGTGGGCCCGCCCTCGGGGTCCGTACGCAACGGCCAGGCCGCCGATGCGTCGTCGACGGCGACCTGCCGCAGCCGCGCGGTCTGCTCCGGCTCGATCCCCGCGACCGCCGCCAGGTGCGCGGAGTCCTGATCCGCCTCCAACAGATAGATGAGGGCGAACGCGATGTCGCGCGGTTCGTCTGCAAGCACGCTTCCTGCGGCCTCGCACGCATCGAGCACCGTCGTCGCCCGGGCGGACCGCTCCGAAAGCTCGCGCAGCACGCGAAGGCGACGCTGGCCCAGCACTCGACGCGTGTCTTCGGTGCAGGTGCAGAACACGCCACCGATCCCACCGCCGTCGTCGGGCGCGGGGCTGTACGAGAAGGTGAAGTAGGTCTCCTCCGGGAAGCCGTTGCGGTCCATGACCAGCAACAACTCCTCGTTCCAGGAGGCCTCACCGTGGCGTAGGACGCGATGGGCCTGGGGACCCACGACCGGCCACACGTCCGGCCAGATCTGCGGCGCGCTTGCTCCCAACGCCTCCGGGTGCCGCGCACCCAGGATGGGCACGTAGGCGTCGTTGTAGAGGTTGACCAGGTGGTCTCCCCACCACAAGAACATCGGATAGCGGGAGGCCAGCAGAAGGCGGACCGCGGTGACGAGGCTCGCCGGCCAGCTCGAGAGAGGGCCGAGCGGCGTCTGGGTCCAATCGAAGCGTTCGATCCGGGCGGCCATGTCGCCCCCATGGGCGAACCAGGAACGCGCCGCTCCGACGCCGTGGTCATCCATCCTGCCCCCTCCAGCGTTTCCGGACCGTCGAACACTCACAGCGATCCGCCCGGGGGACAATGGCGGTCACTTCCCCTCGCGTCCTACAACACCAGCTCGATCACCACGAAGCCGAGGATCAACAGCACCCCGAACGCCCAGGTCAGCGTATTGAAATGCCGATCGATGAACTCCTTCACCGGCGGGCCGAAGCGGTAGATCAGGCCCGCGACCAGGAAGAAGCGCAGGCCGCGCGAGAGGATGCTCGCGACCACGAAGATGCCCAGGTTCACGCCGAAGACGCCCGCGGAGATCGTGAACACCTTGTAGGGCAAGGGCGTGAGGCCGGCCAGGAAGATGGCCCAGAAATCGTAGCGATCGTAGAGTGATCGGACGCGCTCGAAGGCCTCGGGGGTGACCCCCGGCACGTACCGGAAGAAGGGCTCGGCCAGGGCGCCCCAGAGGCCGGCGCCGATCAGGTAGCCGATCAGACCGCCCACGACGGATGCGGCCGTGCAGATGGCCGCGAAACGGAGCGCCTTCTTGCTCGCCCCGAGCGCCAGCGCGACCAGGAGTGGATCGGGGGGGATCGGAAAGAAGGAAGACTCGGCGGCCGACAGGCCGGCCAGCGCGACCGGACCGTGGGGCGTCTCCGCCCAGTGCAGCATCCAGTCGTACAGGCGGCGGACCGGACCCTTGCGGGCGGGGGTGACTTCGGGCGCCGAACGCGTCACGTGTCGAGCTCCTTGCTCCATCCGAACTTGCCCACCAGGGGGACGAACCGGCAGGGGATCTCGGCGTCCTCCTGCAAGATCCGGCCCCCCTGCCGCCGGACCAGGACCAGGCGCTGTTCCTCGCGGTCCCCGACCGGGATCAACATGCGTCCCCCTTCCGCCAACTGGTCGCTCAGGGCCTCGGGGACGGCCGGCGCGCCGGCCGAGACGACGATGACGTCGAAGGGCGCGTACTTGCGCCAGCCGATGGTGCCGTCGCCTACGAGCAACGCCACGTTGCGGATCTCCAACTGATCGAGCGCCGCCCGCGCCCGCTGGGACAGGGCCCGCTCGCGCTCGACCGAATAGACGCGCTCCGCCATCCGGGAGAGCAGCGCCGTCAGGTAGCCACTGCCCGTGCCGATCTCCAGCACCTTGTCGGTCGGTCGGGGATCCAGCACGCGCAGTGTGAGTGCCTGCAGGGACGGTTGCGACGCGGTCTGCCCGAATCCGATGGGCACCGGCGCGTCCTCGTAGGCGCGGTTCACCACCCCCTCCGGCAGGAACAGGTGCCGGGGGATGCGGTCGAACAGCTCCAGCAGCGCCAGATCGTCGATCCCGGCCGCGCGGATCCGCTCGATCAGCCGCCGGCGCTGCCCGACGAAACGGAACCCGTCTACCGGCTCAGCTCCCACGAGCGGAGCTCCTCCATGAGCGCATAGTTGGTCAGGTCCAGGTGGATCGGCGTGACGGAGATCCAGCCCTCCTGCACCGCGCGGAAGTCGGAGTCGTCACCGCCCTCCCAGCTCGCCACGCCGCCGCCGATCCAGAAGTACTCGCGTCCGCGCGGATCCTGGGCGCGGGTGATGGAGTCCTGGTAGCGGCGCCGTCCCAGGCTCGTGATCCGCACCCCGTTCAGCCGCGCGGGGTCGATGGCGGGCAGGTTCACGTTGAGCAGGGTGTGATCCGGAAAGCGCTCGTTGCGCGCCAGGCTCTGGAAGAGGCGCGCGAGCGTCTCCGTCCACAGCTCGATCTCCTCGAAGTGCTCGCCCGTGTAGGACACGGCCACCGAGCGGATCCCCAGCACGGTCGCCTCCATCGCGGCGGCCACGGTGCCGGAGTACAGCACGTCCTCGCCCATGTTGGGGCCATGGTTCACGCCGGAGAGACAGAAGTCCGGCGTGCCATCCACGAGCTCGTTCAGGGCGAGCAGGACGCAGTCCGTGGGCGTGCCGTCGACGATGTGCGTGCCGTCCGTGGCGCGGCGTACGCGCAATGGGTGATGCAGCGTGAGCGAATGGGACGTGGCGCTCTGCTCCCGGTCGGGAGCGACCACGGTCACCGCTCCGATGCTCCGGGCCGCCTCGGCGAGAACGTGCAGCCCTTCGGCCAGGTATCCGTCGTCGTTCGTGCAGAGGATGTTCATCCGTTCGAGCTTCCACCCGAGGCGGCCGGAGTCAGGATCTCCAGCAGGCCGTCCAGCTCGGTACGGATCTCCTCCATGAGGCTCGGCGTGACCACCTGCTTGCGTTCCTCCGCCATCTCGGCGCTGCGTCTCGTCTGCTTCAGGTGCCGGCGCGCGCCGTTGATCGTGTACTTCTGATCGTAGAGCAGATGCTTGATGAGCAGCACCAGCTCGATGTCGGCGGGTTTGAACACGCGGTTGCCGGCGCGGTTCTTGGTCGGGCGCAACGGCTCGAACTGGGTCTCCCAGTAGCGCAGCACGTGGGGCTTCAGCCCCGTCAGCTCGCAGACATCGCCGATCGAGTAGTAGGCCTTCTTGGCGATGGGTTCGTCGAGCTGGCTCACGACCACTCCTCGGGTTTCGGGTCTCGGCTCATCAGACGGCGGATGGCCTCCTGGGGCGGACGGCCCTCCGTCAGGATCGCGTGCACCTCGCTGGCGATCGGCATGTCGACGCCTTCGCGGCCCGCGAGCGCCACGACGGCCTGTACGGTGGCCACCCCTTCGGCCACCGACGTCATCTCGCCCAGAATGGCGTCGAGCGCTTCGCCCCGACCCAGACGGTAGCCTACGGTGCGGTTCCGGCTCAACTCCCCCGTGCAGGTCAGCACGAGGTCTCCCATCCCGGCCAGCCCGGCGAAGGTACCCGGTTGCGCGCCGAGCCGCAGGCCCAGCCGTGCGATCTCGGCCAGACCCCGCGTCATCACCGCCGCGCGCGTGTTGTGCCCGAAGCCCAGGCCGGCGACCACGCCGCTGGCGAGCGCGATCACGTTCTTGAGCGCGCCCGCCAGCTCCACGCCGACGACGTCGCCCGACGTGTAGACGCGGAAGGTCTCCGTCTGGAAGACGGACTGCGCGTCGAGCGCCGCTTGCGTGTCGGCGCTGGCCACGACGACCGCGGTGGGCTCGCCGGCGGCGACCTCCGCGGCGAAGCTCGGACCCGACAACACGGTGAAGCGCCGCATCCGCTCCGGACCGACGAGGGACGCGAACACGCCGTCCATGCGCTCCAGGCTGCGGATCTCGATGCCCTTGGAGGCGCTGACGATGTGGACGTCCGGGCGCAGCACAGGCGCACACGCCTGCACCACGGCCCGCACGTGCTGAGCCGGCGTGACCGACACCACGAGGTCCGCATCCCGCACCACGGACTCCAGGTCCGTGCTCGCCTCGACTCCCTCCGGCAGGGTGCGCCCCGGGAGGAAGACCGGGTTGGTCCGGGTGGCGCGAATGGCTTCGACCACCTGGGGCTCACGCGCCCACAGATGGACCTGCCGACCCTTGCCGGCGAGCAGCCCGGCCAGGGCGGTGCCCCAGCTGCCCCCGCCCAGGACCGCGATGCGGTCGGGAGCGCTCACGAGGCCGCCCGGGCGGCGGGCCGCTTCTGTCCGATCCGGGGCTCCTCCCCCCGGAACAGGCGCGTCAGGTTGGAGCGGTGCTTCCAGATCACGAACGCGGACAGCCCGACCGTGAAGGCCACCAGACCGGTGCCGGCCGTGGGGACGGTCACGGCCACCAGGACGGGCAACGCCAGGGCGGCCGCGATGGAGCCCACGGAGACGATCCGGGTGAGCGCCACCATCCCCAGCCAGACCACGAAGCCTCCCAGCGCGGCCAGCGGGGCCAACGCGATGAACACCCCGCCGCTCGTGGCTACTCCCTTCCCTCCGCGGAAGCGGACCCAGAAGGAGAAGACGTGCCCGACGATGGCGGCGGCCCCGTAGGCCAGCGTCCAACCCCACGCCGCCCCGCCGTCCAGACGCGGGAAGTACCACACGGGGAACCAGCCCTTGAGCACGTCGACGACCATCACCACCAGGGCGGCCTGCCAGCCCAGGACACGGAACGCGTTGGTGGCGCCCAGATTCCCGCTGCCCTCGTTGCGCAGGTCGACGCCGCGCGCCTTTCCCACCCAGAAGGACGTGGGGGTGGCCCCGAGCCCGTACGCCGCCAGGCAGAGGAGCCAGGGAATCACTCGCTGCTCCCGCGCATCCGGATGCGGATCGGCACGCCCGTGAAGGGCCAGCGGTTGCGGATCGCGTGGTGCATGTAGCGAATGTAGTGCTCGGGAACGGCGTCGGGATAGTTGGCGAAGACGACGAAGGTGGGTGGCTCGATCGCCATCTGGGTCATGTATTTGAGCTTGACCGGCCGCCCCCGGTGATGGGGGGGTGGCTGACGGCGCACCGCCAGCTCCAGCACCTCGTTGGCCTCGGGTGTGGAGACGCGGTGGCGGCGCTGCTCCCAGACCTCGACCACCAGGTCCAGCAGCTTGTGTACACGCTGTCCGGTCAGCGCGGAGACGAACAAGACCGGCACCGGTTCGAGCGAAGGCGCGCGCCGCTTGAACTCACGTTCGAACGTGGCGGCGGTCTGCGTCTCCTTCTCCACCAGATCCCACTTGTTGATCAGGATCACCAGACCGCACCCGGCGTTCCAGGCCGCCTCGCCGATCTTCAGGTCCTGGACCCCCATCCCCTCGGTGGCGTCGACGACCAGCACGCAGACGTCGGCTTCGCGGATGACGCGGTCCGTGCGCAGCGCGGAGTAGAACTCGACCGAGTCCTTGATGCGGGCATGACGCCGCAGCCCGGCGGTGTCGACGAAGGTCAGCGTATGCCCGTGATAGCGCAGCGAGGAGTCCACCGGGTCGCGCGTGGTTCCCGGCACGTCGCTGACGACGACCCGGTCCTCGCCGAAGAGCCGGTTGACCAGGCTGGACTTGCCCACGTTGGGCTTCCCGATGACGGCGATGCGCACCGCGGCCTCCGCGGCGGGGTCGTCATCGCGTCCGGCGAACAGCGCCACGATGCGGTCCAGCAGATCTCCCGATCCCTTCCCCGAGTTGGAGCTGACCGGAACGGGCTCGCCCAGGCCGAGCGACCAGAACTCGTGGTGCGAGGTCACCGCCGGAAGCTCGTCCGCCTTGTTGGCCACCAGCACCACGGGACGCCCGGCCGTGCGCAGCACCTCGGCCAGGCGCTCGTCCAGGGGGTGGATCCCCACCTTGGTGTCCACCATGAACACGATGACGTCGGCTTCGTCCACCGCGTGCAGGGCCTGCGCGCGGATCTGCCGGTCCATCGGCTCGTCCGAACCCTCGACGATGCCTCCCGTGTCGACGATCTGGAACCGGTGCCCGGCCCATTCCGCACGCGCGAAGTTGCGGTCGCGGGTGACGCCGGGACGATCGTCGACGATCGCGACCCGAGCGCCCAGCACCCGGTTGAAGAACGTGGACTTGCCCACGTTGGGCCGCCCGACGACGGCGACCACGGGAAGGCGCTCGGTCACAGGCCGTGCAGGGCGCGGGTGAGGCTCTTCGCTGCGACCACCCGCGCGGGCGCGAGCCTCCGCGCGACCTCTGCGAACGGCACGCTGTCGATGAACAGCCCGTCGCCGTTGAGGGCTTCCGCCGGGCAGAGGATCACGTCCTCCGGCCGGGGATCGGAGGCGGCGTCCAGCAGATCCTGTCCCGCCATCAGCCCGGCGATGGTGACGGTCTCGCCGAAGAAGCGGTTGACGACGGCGTGCACCTCGACCGCCGCGCCCGTACGGGAGGCCAACGCGGCGCGTCGTGACTCGAAGAAGGGCGCCATCGAGGTGCCGGTGAAGATCCGGAGCCGCCGCCCGCGCAGCTCGGGCAGACGCGCGAGCCCTGCGTCGAGCTCGTCGACGAGGTGCCGCACCGCGCCCACGCCGTTCTCGATGAGCTCGAGGTCGTCGTAGTAGGCGCGCGCCGGGAGGGGCTGGCCGGCCGTGAGGAACATCTCGTCGGCTGCGTAGGCCCACCCCGTTCCCCGCTGCGCGTGGGCGCGGGCGCGGGCGCGTTCGACCTGCGCGACGGCCGTTGCGGCCTCGTCGGGCCGGAGGAGCCGCACCGGACGATCGAGGTTGTAGCGGGTGAGACCCACCGGCACCACGGAGAGCGTCCGCACCCGCGGCCCGAGGGCCCAGAGGTCCTCGATGGTGCGCTCGAGGTGGATGCCGTCGTTCCATTCCGGACACAGCACGACCTGCGTGTGCACTTCGAGCCCCGCCTCCGTCAGCGTCCGCAGCCGATCGAGGATCTCGCCCGCGCGCGCATTGACCAACAGACGCTCCCGCACGTCGGGCTCGGTGGCGTGCACGCTGACGTACAGCGGCGAGATGCGCTGATCCACCAGGCGCTGGAAGCCCTTGGGCCCCAGGTTGGTGAGCGTGACGTAGCTGCCGTACGTGAACGAGAGCCGGAAGTCGTCGTCACGCAGCCAGAGCGCGTCGCGCACCCCCGGCGGGTTCCCGTCGATGAAGCAGAAGACACACTTGTTCGCGCACTCCCGCACCGTGTCCGGTTGGGGCACGATGCCGAGCGGCTCCCCCGGCGAACGCTGGATCTCGTAGAGCTCCTCGTCCCCTTCGGGGGTGAGCGTCTCGATCTCCAGGTCGGTGTCGGCCAGCAGGAACGTCAGGTCGATCCCGTCACGGACCCGCTGGCCGTTGATACGCACGACCCGCGTGCCGATGCGCAGCTCGAGCGCCTCGGCGATGCTGCCGGCTTCGATCTGGGCGATGCGGACCACGGGCGGACGGCCTGGGCTCGGGGTGTGGGGCGCCTGCGACGGAGCCTTGAAAGTTAGCCGCGGGCGGGATCCTGCTCAACGATCTCCCATACGGGCCAACTCGGCCTCGGCGGCCACGTACCCGAACGCCGGCCACTGGGACCGTCCGGTCAGGATGCGCTCGAAGACGCTGCGGGCACGCGTCGCGTCCCCGTTGTAGAGGTACCAGTTCCCCACCCCGTAGGCCGCGGTGGTGCCGGTCAACGTGGCGTCCTCGCCCCCCGGCCCCAGGAGGTCCTCCGGCGTGCGACGGCCCTGGTACATCCGCAGCAGGTCCAGGTAGGCCGTGCTTTCGATGACGTCCGGGTTCTCGGGCAGGTCCGCCAGGACCTGGGCCGCCTCCTGCTCCCGACCGAGGCGCCGCAGCGTCATGTAGAGCCAGTGGGCCGTGGCCACCACCGAGTCGTCGTGCCGGGAGACCGCCATGCAGTTCCGGTAGGCCTCCAGCGCGGCCTCGAAATCGCCCTGGAGGTAGTGGGCCAGACCCAGGTGGTACCAGATGTTGAACTGCAGCGTGCTGGTGGGGATCCCGAGCGCGTTCGGTTGTCCGTCGGGCTCGACCTCGTCCTCCGTGCCGGCCACGACCTCGGCCGCCCGCGACAGGTCGGCAACCGCCTCGTCCAGCTCGCGGACCGTGATGTAGCGGTGTCCCCGGTGGCGGAGCAGGTGGGGCTCGTCCGGGAAGCGCTCCAGGGCCGCCGAGTAGGTGGCGATGGCCTGCCGGAAGTGGCCCGGGTAGGCCTGGCGCCGCCCCGCCCAGATCCAGGCGTCCAGGCTGGAGGAGTCGGCCGCCAGCGTGGCTTCGGCCTCCTCCAGCTGCTGCCGCCGTTCGGCCTCCACCTCCGCCGGGGCCTCGGGCCGGGAGAGCGGCTCGCCCAGGAGGGACGTGGCCTCGGTCTCCGCCGTGAGGGCCTGGTCCCGCTCCGCCGCCTCCTGCGGCGCGGCGTCGGGTGTCGCATCCGGACCGGCACAGGCGTTCCCCACCCACAGGAGGCTCACGAGGCTGAGGAAGGCCACGGTGCGACGATTCGGCATCGGTGTACTCCTGGGTGACGAGGCGATCACGGACGACACGTCCTTCAAGTATAGGACAAGGGATGATGATGAGGCGAAGGGGGTTCCGGGACGGCGGGGTGTGGCTGGCGGCAGCGCTCGTGCTCGGCGGGGGGATCGTGGCTTGTGACGAGGATCCGGTCGATGCGGACCTGGGTCTGGAGGGCGGCGTGCTCGCCACCTTCCGGGTGGGGACGGAGCAGTTCAAGGTGTGGACGGTGGACTCCGCGGCGGTGGCGTCGCTGCTGGCCCTGGAGAGCGGCACGTCGCTCGCGAACATCCCCAACGGGGCCATCAAGCAGGGTTCCGGCCTGGCGAGCCACAACGCGCCGTGGAGCTGGCACCTGGATCCGCAGGACATCCAGATGGCGGAGAACACCATCGAGGTGTGTGACGGCCAGCCCTCGTACGTGGAGGCGCATCTGGCCGACTTCCTCCAGATCGGGCGCTACTGCCCCTGGGGCGCCACCCTGGTGGACGTCGAGGACCTGCGTTGAGCCACGCGACCGGGGGCGGGCGGCCGCCCCCGGTCGTGTACCTGCCCTGCATCCGGCTCTGCCCTAGACCTCGCCCCGCCGCGCGAACCCGTCGAGATGCTCCGCCGCCCGGAACGCCAACGCCATGATGGTCATGGTCGGTTGGCCCCGGCCGGCCGACACCAGGCTGCTCCCGTCGCAGATGAACAGGTTGGGCACGTCGTGCGCGCGGTGGTAGCGGTCCACCACCGAGGTCCGAGGGTCGTCCCCCATGCGCGCCGTTCCGAGGAGATGGAAGCCGGCCGTCTGGGCCATCGCCGGCCGGTACCAGGTGCGCCGGGCGCCGGCCGCCTCCAGCAGCTCGACGGCCCGCTCCTGGAGGAAGCGGATCTGCGCCAGGTCGTCCGGGTGGTCCTGGTAGGTGACCCGGAGCGAGGGCAGACCGTACCGATCCTTCGCGGTCGGATCGAGGGTGATGTTGTTCGACTCGAGAGGCAGCGACGTCCCGTGGCAGAACACGTCCATCGTGCGCGGGAAGTAGTCGGCCAGCATGGCCTTGAACTCCGGGCCCCAACGCGGTGAGCCGTCCGGCAGACCGCCCAGCGCGTAGATCAGAGGACCGGGGCCGAAGCGACCGTCCAGCGCGCCGCCGCCGTAGAACCCCCGTGCCGGATCGGATGCGTAGAACGGATCCGTGACCAGCCGGGTCACGAGCGCGCCCTTGTATTCGTTCAACGGTTCGGGGAAGACGCCGGAGACCTGTCCGTTCCCGTTGAACATCAGGTACTTCCCCACCAGGCCGCTGGAGTTGGCCAGACCCTGCGGGAAGCGGCTGGATTCGGAGAGGAGCAGCAAACGCGCCGATTCGGCACCGTTGGCGGACAGCACCACGGCCCGCGCGCGCTGGCGTTGCTCACGACCATCGGCGTCGAAATACAGCACCTCGCGCACGCGGCCCGCGTCGTCCGTCACGATCCGGAAGACCGTGGACAGCGGCCGGATCTCGCAGCGGCCGGTCGCCTCGGCGAGCGGGATCATGGCGGCCAGCGTGGAGGACTTGGCGCCGAACTCGCAGCCATAGCCGATGCACCACCCGCAGTTCTGACAGGCGCCCCGTCCGTTGTGCGGCTGCGAGAGGATGGC
Organism: Gemmatimonadota bacterium; assembly: GCA_041390125.1. Lineage (NCBI taxonomy): Bacteria > Pseudomonadati > Gemmatimonadota > Gemmatimonadota bacterium. The sequence continues at coordinate 221,291 of JAWKQN010000009.1, forward strand.
CATGGGCGCCGGGTGCGCCGCCCATCCGAGCGCCCGAGCACCGCGCTCGAGCAGCACTCCGGAGCTCTTCACCGGCAGAGGCGGCATCGGATACGGGCGCGAGCGCGGAGGATCGTTGGGACCGGGGGCGCCCGAGACCCCGATGTCCCAATCCACCTTCGTGTAGTACGGCTCGAGCTCGTCGTACGTGAGCGGCCAGTCTGCGAAGCCCGTGCCCGCGATGGGGCCGAGCAACGAGCGCTCCTGGAAGTCCAGCGGACGGAAGCGCCAGAAGTTGGCGGTGAAATGGACGGACGACCCGCCGACACCGCGTGCGTAGACGGCCGGCGGGAAGATGTCGGGCGGAGGACCCGCCTCCACGTCCTCGGTGGCGCGGAAGGTGGCGCCGGCATCCTGCGCGCCCAGCAGCTCACCCTGCAACCATACGCCGTACTCGTCGTGCCGGAACTCGCTCGCGCGCCGGTACGGTCCCTGCTCCAGCACCACCACCCGGTGCCCGGCGCTCGACAGCTCCTTGGCGAGGATTCCTCCGGCGGAGCCGGCTCCGACGACGACGAAGTCGACCTCGTCGTCGTTGCCGTAGCGTACGCTCTCCTGGCGCGAACTCACGATGCGCCTCCGTTCGCCTCGGCGTCATAGAAGCCGTACGGGGGCGCGTAGGTGTCGGCGTGCTCCAGGCCGACCATCGCCCAGCCCACGTGATCGCGGTTGCCCCCCCAGTCGGGATGGCTGAACGTCCCGAGCAGCACCAGGAAATGGACGTAGCCGAAGAAGTCAGCGTTCTCGGCTTCCACCGCGCGAAGGACCTCGATGCGGGCTGCGGCCGGCAGCTCCGCCAGCTGGCCGCTGGGAGCGCCCGACGAACGCGCCCGCTCCCCCACGTCGGCGAGCCCGCTCCGGAAGAAGCCCAGGCTGTCGGCCTGCTCGGCGCCGAACGCGCGATCGATGAAGTGGGCCGCTCCCGCTTCCCGGGCGCCGGGTCCGTCGTCGGAAGGCAGGATGAGCGCGGCGATCTCTTCGAGCTGCGCCCCCTCCTGCGGTTCGAAGGTCGTGAACGCGTCCCCCCGGGCCGCCGCCCGCCCGGCCTCCTCCGCCATCGGTCCGCAGGCCGACAGGCCCAACAGCCACAGCGCGCTCAACCCTGCGCCGCTGGCCTCCATGAACCGACGCCGACTCCAGACGGGATCCACGACCATGCTCTCGCTCCCGGGGTGGGCGGAGGACGCCCGGCCGGTGGAGACGATCCTCCCGGCGTCTGTCGGGTACGTCCTGGAGTGGGCCTTCCCGGCCGATCTCGATCATCACCCCCCGCGCCACGACGACGCATGAGACGACTTCGGCCACGGATCCCCTCCCTCCGCAGAGTCCGAGCATACGCCGCGGCCCCGGCCGCTGTCGAGCGGGCGGCGGTCGCGGAGTCTGGCTCGCCCGGGGCTCCGGCGCTGGGCTCAACGGACACGGCCCCACGGACCCGGGGCGCATGGCGGACTCCCGTGGTCGGGCTCCTGCTCCTCCTCGCGGGCTGCGACGTCCCGGATCAGATCCAGGAGGTCTTCCGCGATCCGACGTCCCATGAGCGCTACGCGGCGTCCCTGGCCCAGGCCGGGCTGGACTCCACGGCCGCCGGCGGAGACTGGATCGGGGAGGGTCGGCGCGCGCTGGCCGCACCGCTCGCGGTCGACCTGCCCCACCGGGAAGACGGATACCTGGACCCGGTCACCCCGACCGCGCTCGGGTACCGCTTCCCACTCCGGCGGGGACAGCGGCTGCGGCTGGACCTGGTGAGGGACGAGGTGCGGCCCGGACGGCTCTTCGTCGATCTCTTCCGCATCCCTGGTGATTCCACGAGCGAGCTCTTCCACGAGTTGGATCTACCTCCCGATTCGTCCACCCTGGAGTTCGACGCTCCGCGCACGGGTGACTACCTGCTGCGCGTGCAGCCCGAGCTCCTGCGCGGTGGCGCGTTCGCGCTCGAGCTGCGCGTGCTCCCCACCCTCGCCTTCCCGGTCGAAGGCAGGGACCAGGGTGCGATCCTCAGCCGCTTCGGGGCCGAGCGCGATGGAGGCCGCCGTCAGCATCGCGGCGTGGATATCTTCGCGCCGCGCGGGACTCCGGTCCTCGCCGCCGAGGCGGGGCGGGTCACCCGCGTCGATACCACCAATCTGGGTGGGTACGTGGTCTGGATGACCGAAGAACGGGGTGGGCATCGCCTCTACTACGCGCACCTCGACCGCCAGCTCGTGACCGAAGGTCAGCGCGTGCGCCCCGGCGACACGTTGGGCCTCGTCGGCAACACCGGCAACGCCCGCACGACGCCACCGCACCTGCATTTCGGCGTATACCGCAGGGGTGAGGGCGCGCTGGATCCGTACTGGTTCGTGGAACCTCAACGCACGAACGTCACGCCCGCCGATTCCCTGGCGCGCTCGCTGGTGGGCGCCTGGGCGCGTGCGCGCGTGGACGACGTCGTCGTGCGAGGCTCTCCCTCCACCCGGGGCGAGACCATCGAGCGGGTGGAGCGCGGCGCCGCGCTGCAGGTCCTCGCGGCCAGCGAGACCTTCTACCGCGTGCGGATGCCGGACGGCCGCGAAGGCTACGCGCCCCAGCGCAGCCTGCAGCCCGCGACCGACGCGCTGGTGATGCTCGCTTCGGAGCCGGGGATCCCCATCCGGGTGCTTCCGTCGGACGAAGCACCCCTCCGACGGCGCGTCACGGACGGGGAGTCGCTGCCCGTTGTCGGGCTCTTCGAGCGCTACGGCCTGGTGCTGGACGAACGCGGCGCCGAGGGCTGGGTGCCCATGGCGGGCAGTTGATCGCGGCGCAGGATGGCCGCGACCCGTCGGGCCGCGGCAGCGCCTTCCCTCATCGGTCGCGAAGCGTCACCTCCCCGATTCGGGCCGTGGATCAGAAGGCCACGCCCAGGCTCACCAGGATCGAGTAGGTGCGGGCTTCGAGCTCGAACGGCCCCGGGTCCACGTCCAGGTCGGTCAGACCCCAGTCGTAGCGACCCTCGACGCCCAGCAGCCAGCGCCCGGTGCCGACATCGACACCGGCCCCGAACACCGCCGCATAGACGGTGCTGGCGGTGGCGACGTCGATCTCCTCCTCGTCGCAGTCGAACTCGTCGTCTTCACCGTCCACCGTGCCCGTCACCGTGCACACGGCCTCGAAGCCGATCGACGGACCCGCGAACACCCGCGGCCGCACGCGGCCCTCCTTCAGCAGGTGCACCTGGAGCAGGAGCGGCAGCGTCACGTACTCCAGCGCGACCGTCGCGTCGGTGGTGGCGTCGCGGGTCAGGAAGCCCTGCTGCTGATAGAGGAGGTTCGGACGGACCGAGATCCGGTCGTTCGCGCGGAACTCGAGGAAGAAGCCCGCGGCGCCGGCGTCCCGGCGCGACGTCGTGCCGAGCTCGGGGTCGTCCGTCCTCACGTCGCCGGCCGAGTAACCACCCAGGATGCCCACCGCCATGCGGGGCTGCTGGGCCGACAGGGGCGAAGTGCCCACCAGGAGCGCGATGAGCGCCCCCTTCCAGGTCGTCTTCATTGGCGCGCCTCCGTGCAGCATGGCGAACCGGTCATGACCGCCTCCGGCTGCAATCTCACACAGCGAGCGGCGCGGATCCGTCAGGATCGATTCGATGGCACGGTGGGAGAAGTCCCGGACCCGCGGTCGATCCTCGCAGCCCCAGGTCGAGCGATCTACGTGATGACAGGCCACCTAGCAGGATCCTGCTAGAGCGGACCCTGCCGGCTCCATCTGTTTATAACCTGACGAAGTGTTCCATCAACGAGGGGATGAACATGCATTCGCCCTATCGCAGACCCGAGCTTCGCCGCATCGGAACCCTGCGCGAGCTCACCCGTGTCGGAACGGGGCAGAACTTCGACGGCATGTCGGTCATCGGAGACCCCAACGGCGCGTGTGACCTGCCCTGCCCGGGCGGGAACGCTCGCAGCTGACCCTAGAAGGCTTCGGCGCCGATCGCCGAGCGTCCCCCGCGACATCGTCGGCTTGCATCGGTGCCCGCTGGAAACAGGCCCCCCGGATCCGCAGGATCCGGGGGGCTCCGTCGTTGGACGGAACAGAGGGTGCCCCGACGTTTCAGCGGAAACGTGGGGGCGGGGTGAAGCACCGCGGCCCCCCAACCGCCGAAGCCGTTGAGGGGCCGTGCTTTGCCTCAGAGCGGGAGACCGGGCTCGAACCGGCGACCCTCAGCTTGGGAAGCTGATGCTCTACCAACTGAGCTACTCCCGCGAGGACGCTGAATCTACCCCGCGGCGGCCGGGAATCAAGCGCCGGGCTCGGGGCCAGCAGCGCGACGCCCCCCAAAAGAAAACGAGGCCGGGCCCCCCGTGGGGACCCGGCCTCCGGACCGTCAGGGACGGCCCACCTTCAGATCACGGAGCCACCACCTCGTACCAGAAGCCCACGACCTCCTCGGTGGAGTCGAAGTCGATCGAGAAGTCCGTCGTCGACTCCGCGGCCGGGGCATTGACCGTCACGTCCTGCGTGCCGGCCTCCATCCCGTCCGCCGTCGTGAAGTGCACGCGCAGCGTCACCGGCGTGCCGGGGCTCAACGTGTTGTTCTGCACGGCGCCGTCGAGGCGGGCTCCCCCACCCTGCACCGGCTGGAACAGCGGATCGACCACCTCGAAGCTCAGGGCCTCCATCTGCTCCATCACTTCCATGGCCACCTCGGAGCTCTCCGTCTGCAACAGCCCCTGTGCCAGCAGGCGATACGCGTTGGAGTTCTGCGGATCCAGCTCGATGAGCTGGCGCGCCGCGGTGGGCAGGTTGTCGTACGACTCGGCCAGGAAGAGCGTCTGCGCCCAGTTGTAGGCGGCGTCCCGGCTCCTGGGATTCAGCTCGGACGAGCGGGCGAAGGCGCGCGCGGCCCGCTCGAAGGCGTCAATCTGGTACAGGCCGATGCCCACCACGAACATCTCGCGCGAGTTGAGGTTCGTGCGACCGAGCAGTCCGTCGTAGATGGCCATGGCGGAATCCGCCAGCATCGTCGAATCCGCCCCCGCTCCGCCCGCCTGCAGCATGAGGGCGTTGGCCAGCTGCGTGGCGGCGTTCACGCTCTCGGGGTTGACCTCGAGGTACGTCGCGTATGCGTCCGCCGCACGGTCGTAGTTCTCGTCCATCCGGTAGGCCTGCGCCATGTTGAGCGCGCAGATCTCCTCCCACTCGTCCCAGTCGGTTTGCGTCTCCGGCGTCTGCTCGCCGTATCCGGGACCCTGGACGATCTCGAGGCAGCCGGCGTACGCCTCGGCGGCCTTCCCGTTGTCTCCGAGCTGCGAAGCGAGCGAGCCCACCTGCAGGAGCGCTTCCGGCCGGTCGCGGTAGATCACACCCGCCTTCTCGAACTCGGTCAGCGCGGCCTGCGGATCGCCACCCTGCAACAGCCCGATCCCGGCGTTGTACGTCTCGACCCAGGCCCCCTCGCGGATGGACGGGGTCTCCAGGCTGTAGGCCGGGTAGAGCTCGACCGCGCGATCGAGCATGGTGTCGGCGGCCATGTAGTCGCCCAGGCCGATCATGGCCTGGCCGGCGAGGAAGTAGCCGAGCGGATTGCCGGGCTCGGTCTGGATGCTCGCCTGCGCGGCGGTCAGCGCGTCGCGATAGCGAGCCTCCGACTGCGGGCCCTCCTGTCCCTGTGCCTGCAGCAGCATGAGCTGCGCGTTCTGCGTGGAGCTGTTCTCGGACGGGCGCGTGCCCTCCTCCATCCCTTCGGTCGGGCTGGGCGTGGAGCCACCGCCACCGCCGGACGCGCACGCCGCGAGGGACGCCATGAAGGCCAGCGCGCCGAGCTTGAACCGGAACCTCATCCCCAGTGCCTCCTGTGTGCGTATCGTGGGACCGGCCCCCCTACGCATCGGGGCCCCGGGGCTTCGCGAGGAGGCACCGGACGGTCCGTGTCCATCGTTTGTCAGGGTACCCCGCCGACGATCGAACGGGGCCAAGCCGGGAAACCTAGAGGGCGGCCCGCCCCCGGGTCAAACCGGCGCGCAGCCCCGGACACCCTACCAGCCCGACGGACGTCAGGGTCCCCCCGGGCCTCACCGGGCCAGCCAGGTCAGCACCCGCGAGGCCAGCGCCCGACTCATCCCGGGCACGCGGGCGATCTCCTCCTCGGAGGCGTTCTTGAGGCCCCGGATCGAGCCGAAGCGCTCCAGCAGCGCCCGCTGGCGCCGCTCTCCGATCCCGGGGACGTCGCGGAGCTCGCTGGTCAGGGTGCGCCGCCTCCGGAGCTTGCGGTTGTAGGAGATCGCGAACCGGTGCGCCTCGTTCCGGATCCGCTGCAAGAGGTGGAGCGCCCGCTGGCGGGGGTCCAGGCGGACGGGCTCGGTCCGTCCCGGCAGGAAGACCTCCTCCTCGCGCTTGGCCAGGGCGGCCACCGGCAGGTCCCCGAACCCCATCTCCTCCAGGGCACGCCGCGCCGCGCCGAGCTGTCCCTTCCCGCCATCGATCAGGGCCAGGTCCGGCAGCGGCTGCTCCTCGTCCTGGCGGCGGCGGAACCAGCGCCGGACCGCCTCCTCCATCGACAGGAAGTCGTCGTTGCCCCACTCGCCGCGGATGCGCATGCGGCGGTAGTCCGATTTCTTGGGCGCCCCGTTCTCGAAGACGACGGCGCTGGCCACGGTGTCCGTCCCCTGCAGGTGCGAGATGTCGAAGCACACGATCAGCCGAGGGACCACCTTGAGCCCGAGCGCCGCCTGCAGGTCGTAGAGCGTCCGGTCGGCGCGATCGATGCCTTCCGTCGTCGCCGTCACCCGCTCCTCGAGCGAATGGCGCGCGTTCTCCCCGGCCAGCTCCACGAGGCGCCGCTTCTGTCCCCGCTCCGGCACCTTGAGCGCCACGTGCCGCCCGGCCGATCCTGCGAGCACGCCTGCGAGCACGTCCGCATCCTCGAAGTCCAGGGGCAGGAGCACGTCCCGCGGCAGATCCTGGAGCCCCACCTCACCACGCCCGAGGTAGTGGCGCGTCGCCAACGACTGCACCAGCTCCGGGTCGGTCTCTTCCGCCAGATCCTGGAAGCGCTGCACGTCGCGTCCGATGAGACGCCCTCTGCGCATGCGGAGCACCACTCCGGCGGCCACCGCGCCGTCGCGCGCCACGCCGAAGACGTCCACGTCTCCCCCACCCAGCGTGTCCACGCGTTGCTCGCGCGCCAGCGTGTCCAGACCCTGCAGCACGTCGCGGTGTCGGGCCGCCGTCTCGAAGTCGAGCCGCGCGGCCGCGTCCTTCATCCGCTGCTCCACCAGCCGGCGCACGCCTTCGGTGTCGCCTTCGAGCAGGCGCAGGATCTCGTCGATCATCACGCGGTAGTCGGCTTCGGTCTGCAGTCCTACGCACGGAGCCTGACAGCGTCCGATGTGATGATCCAGGCAGGGCCGGGACGGCGTCTCGCCCGGGAGGTCGTAGCGGCAGGAGCGCACCGTGTACTGGCGCTTGACCACCTCCAGCGCGCGACGCACGTACCCGACGGACGTGTACGGGCCGAAGTAGCGCGAGCCGTCGTTGACGGGACGGCGGGTCACGTAGACGCGAGGGAACGGCTCGTTCACCGTCACCTTGATGTACGGATAGCTCTTGTCGTCCCGAAGCTGGATGTTGAAACGCGGCCGGTGGGCCTTGATCAGGTTGGCTTCGAGGATGAGCGCTTCGGCCTCGGACCCCACGACGATGGTCTCGACGTCGCGTGCGCGCCGGACCAGCTCCACGGTCTTGAGCCCTTGCTGCAGATCCGGGCGCAGGTAGCTGCGCACACGGTTGCGCAGGGCCTTGGCCTTGCCCACGTACAGGACCTCGCCGTCCTCCCCTTTGAAGAGGTAGACGCCGGGCCCGGTGGGCAGCCGGGCGATGCGCTCCGGGTCGAGTCCGGGCGGGTTCTGCATTGCGGGTTGTGCGGGGTCTCAGGAGCGGAGCCGGGGACGCACACCGGTTCCGAGGAGGCGCGTGAGCGCCAGGTATCCTACACCGAACGCGCCCAGCGTTCCGAGCGCGACCAGGCGGACCGGAAGCCCATCCAGGACACGCTCGGCGCCGAGGCCGAGCGCCGCGGCCAGGGCCGCAGCCGCCCAGACGCGCGCCCCCTCCCCCACCCCCGGCCCGTGCGGCCCGATGCGGTCGCGGAGCCGACGGCGGAGCGTGCCGTACTCGAGCCAGGCCGCCACGGCCGACCCCAGACCCAGTCCGGCCGCCCCCAGGAAGCGCTCGCCCACCTGGATGCGGTCGAGCGGCACCATGAAGATCGCCCCGAACACCAGCGAGGTGACGATGCGCACGGCGGCGACCCGCGCCGGGGTCGCCGTGTCGCGCAGCCCGTAGAAGGCGTTGGCGAGCATGCGCGAGCTGGACGTGGCGAGCAGCCCCAGCGCGAAGGCGGCCAGCGTACCCCAGGTCACGAGCGTGTCGTCCAGGCTGAAGGCTCCGCTCTGGAAGAGCAGCACCAGCAGATGGCGCCCGAACAGGACGTATCCCACCACCGTCGGGACCACCCAGAACTGCACGCGAGCCAGACCGGAGCGGACGCGTCCGGCGATCAGGCCGGGGTCGGCGCGCTCGCGCGCGATCTCGGGCAGCTCGGCGGCCGCCACGGCCAATCCGAACAGCGAGATGGGGAGCACATGCAGGGTCTGGACGTAGCCCAGCACCGCGAGCGCGCCGGGTGCCAACAGCGACGCCAGGGTGACCTCGCGCAGCAGACCGCTCACGCTCTCGAGACCGCGGGCGCCGACGACCGGTACGAAGTTGCGCACGGCTTCGCGCACACCGGGCGCATGCGTGTCCAGGGAGGGCCGCACGCCCCCCAGCAGCCGCCACACGAGCGGGAGCTGCACGAGGAACTGCAGCAGCCCGCCGGCCAACGCCCCCCAGCCCATGGCCATGAGCAGCGGCTGTCCGCGCAACCCCAGACCGAGCGCCCCCGTGAGCAGCCCGGTCACGATCGCGGCGTTCCAGAGCACGGGGGCCGCGTAGGACAGCAGGAAGCGGCGATGGGAGTTCAGGACGCCGAGCGCCCAGGCCGACAAGACCAGGAAGCCCATCATCGGGAACAGGACGCGGATGAGTCCGACGGTGGCCGCCCGGCGCTCCCCGGTCATGCCCAGGGCCACCACGTCGACGATCCAGGGCGCCGCGAGGACGCCCAGCAGCGCCAGCGCACCCGCCACGGCCACCAGCAGCCCGAACACCGCGCCTGCCAGCCGGCGCGCATCCGCGCTCCGGCCCTGATGCTCGAGCTCGGCGTAGACGGGGATGAACGAGGCGCTCAGGCTGCCTTCGCCGAGCAGGTTCTGCAGGACGTTGGGCACCTTGAGCGCGGCGGTCCACGCGTCGGCGAAGCCGGTGGTGCCGAACCAGCGCGCGAAGACCATCTGACGCACGAGGCCCGACGCCCGGCTGAGAAGGATGCCGGCCGCCACCCAGGCGGCGGCCGCGCCGGTCCGGGAGGCCCGGGGTCGAGCTGGGCTCAGGAGGCGTCCTCGTCGTCGCCGGTGGGCAGGCGCTTTGGTGGCGGGCGCTCGGCCAGGAGCTTGTGCAGGAAGTCGCTCTCCTCGCTGAGGCGCTGCACCTCGGCGGAGAGCCGCTCCACCTCTCCCTCGAGCTGGAGCATCCGATCCGGGGCGGGCTCCTCCCCGGCACGCAGGGATCGTCCCTCCATGCGCGCGGCGAGGGCCTTGCCCAACGGCGAGTCGAGCACGACCGCGAGGATCGGGATGAGCACGAGCAACAGGACCGCCAACTGGACGAACATGGCTGGAAGCTACCGGGGCTCCGCGGGGGTGGCCACAGCCGAGCCCGCGTCCAGGACCGCTTCACACCGCTCCAGCAGGTCCGTCAGCAGCCCCGGACCGTAGCGCGCGAGATACTGGACCACGTTGAGCACCCGCTCCTGCGGAGCGCCCAGGGGCGCGAGGTGCTGCCGCGCGCGGTCCACCTGTCCGAGCAGCACCTCGTTCTCGCGCTTGACGGCCCGCAGGATCTTGGTCTCGGCCTTGTCGACCGCGCGCAGGGCGGCCGTCCGCGCGTGGGTGATGGGTCCGTCCAGCGTCGGGTCGAGGGCACGGGTGGCGGCGCTGAGCGCGTCGGTACCGGACGTGAGCTCCCCGCGCAGGCGGGCGAGCGCCGTGCGCGCCTCCACGGGCATCTCCTGACGCGCGAGGTCCGAGGTGAGCTCGTGCTCGGGCCGGGCGAGGTCCTGGGGTGCCAGGCCCCGCTTGTCCAGGATCTTCCGGACCTGCGGCTCGACGACCGTCACGGAGAGCCGCGGATGCACGATCGGCATCGGGACGTCCAGCGTCCGGAAGAGCGGCTCCAGCTCGGCCCAGTAGGCCAGCTCGCCGGGACCGGCCACATAGGCCAGCACCGGCAGCACCGCGCTCTCCACCACGGGGCGCAGGAGCACGTTGGGAGACAACACGGAGGGGTCGGCAGCGCAACGGGCCCGCAGCTCCTCGTGGTCGATCCGCGTGCCCGAGCCGTGCAGATAGAGCCCGTCGCCGTCACGATAGATGCGCTCGCGGCCGGCGGGGCCTTCGAGGAACAGGTTGAGCGCCCCGTCCAGGATGTGGACCTGGACGTCATAGCCGGCCGACGCGAGCGCGGACGCCCGGTCGCGCAGCACCGCCTCCGTCTCCTGCGACCGGTCCAGCTCCGCGTGGAGCAGGTCCGCGGACGCCTCCTTCAGCGCGGGATCGTCCGCGCGCAACACCAGGAGGCCCAGTGGCCCCAGCCAGGTCCGGAGCAGATGGGTGAAGCCGTCCGGCAGGGTACATCGCTCCGGATAGGCGGCTCGAACCTGCTCGAGGCAATCCGCTCCAAAGCCCTTGTCCGGGATCAGATCCCTCACCTGGGCCAGAAGGGCGTCCGACCCCGTCAAGGGGACGCGGAACAGGGGTCGGTCGGCGGGAGGCTCGGCGGCCCGGGCCTCGATCCGGTGCGGACGCTCCCGGTCGTCGAGCAGCCAGGTGTGGTTGGCCTCCTCCCAGTCGTGGTCCTCCGACGCCACCCAGAAGACCGGAAGCACGGGCCGACCCAGGCGCTCGCTCCACCGACGGGCCAACGCCAGGGCGGTCAGCGCCTTGTGGACGGCGAACAGGGGACCCGTGAGGAGTCCGGGCTGCTGACCCGTGGTCACGACGAAACCGCCCTCCGCCTCCCAGGCGTCGATGCGCGCCCGGGTGTCCGGATTGGCGCTCCGCAGCACATGGGCCGCACGGGCACGCCATTCGGCCGAGCGCCCGCCCAGGACGGCGGCGTGCGCCTCCAGCGCGCCGTCCTCCTGGAACGGCCGCGCAAAGAAACGCGTCGCGCGCTCCCGTCCCGCCAGATAGTCCTGCACGAGACGGCCCCCGCCGGGCCATCCCGCCCTGATCTCCGGATTCACGGTTCGAGTCCGCCTTTGTGGTAGGGTTCGCCCCGCTTGATCGTACCGGCCCGGTAGAGCTGTTCCAAGAGGACGACGCGGGCCAGCTCGTGCGGGAGGGTCACCCCTCCCAACGAAAGGCGGCGGTCCGCCCGCTCCAGCACGGACGCGTCCAGCCCGAACGCCCCCCCGATCACGAAGACGACCCCGGGCAGCGAGCGCAGCGCGCTCTCCTCCAGGAGGGTCGCGAGATCCTCCGAGCTCAGCGGGTCGCCCTCGCGCGTCAGCGCCACCAAACGGTCGCGGGCGCCGACCCGGGCGAGCAGCCGCTCCCCTTCGGCGAGCAGTACACCGCGGGGGTCCTTTCCCCGCGCCCCGCTGGCCACCTCCTCCACGTCCAGGCTCCAGTACCGCCGCGCCCTGCGGGCATACTCGTCGGCCAGGGCTGCAGGAGGCCCCTTCATTCCGCCCACCGCCACGACGCGCACCTTCATGGCCGGATCCGTTCCAGCAGCGTGTCGAGGGCTTCGGAGTCGCCTTCGGGCTCCACCGACAGGGCCAGCACCCGCCAGTCGCCCTGCACCCGGCCCGCGAGCTTGACCGCGTCCTTCTCGGTGGTCAGCAGCGTGCGGCCGGCGGCCCAACGCTCCAGGTCCACGATCTCGGGGTCCGTGTACGGATGATGGTCCGGGAACCAGCGCGTGCCGGACACCCGCGTCCCGGCGCGGGCGAGCAGCTCCGCGAAGCCCTGGGGCTCGCCCACCGAGGCCACGGCGACACACTCCTGCGTGGGCGCCGCCGCAGCCGTCCCGTCCAGGTGCATCCATTCGCGGAAGGCCAGGCGCAGCGGCACCACCGGAACCGACGGGGCCACGGTCCGCAGCCGCTCCCGGAGTGGGGCCGGGTCGGCCGTCCGGTGCGTGAGCAGGATTGCGTCCGCCCGCTGGAGCGCCGCCGGGGGCTCCCGCAGGGGCCCGCGCGGCAACGTCCGCCCCGTCTGCAGCGCACGGTGCTGCTCGGCCGAGACCAGGACGAGGTCCAGGTCGCGCGCCAGGCGCACGTGCTGGAAGCCGTCATCCAGGATCGCCACGTCCGCTCCCGCCTCCACCGCCCGGGCCACGCCCTCCCTGCGGTCGGCGTGGGCCACCACGGGCATGTCGGGCGCCCAGCGGCGGTGGAGCGACACCTCGTCCAGCCCGTAGCCCCGGAGCACGACCGCCGGTCGGTGCCCTCGACTGGCCAGGCGCCGGGCCAGGAAGGCTGCGACGGGGGTCTTCCCGGTGCCCCCCACCGACAGGTTGCCGACGGAGACCACGGGGACCGGGGCGCGGGCCACGGACAGGACCCCCCTCCGATAGGCGGCGAGGCGGACGGCGCTGCCGGCCCGATACAGCAGCTCGACGGGCCACAGGAGACCGTCCAGGAGACGGAACCCCGCAGCAGGGCTGCCTCCCCACCAGGCCCGGGCCCAGGCGTGCAGGTCAGGCATCGTCCACCCCGGCGCGGCTGGCCGTCGCCTCCCGGTGCGCCCGCTCCGCGCTTTCCAGCAGCTGTGCCTGGAGCCGCCCCGCCAGGGCTTCGAGCTCCTCGTCGCTGGTGTACGGCGGCACGGGCACCGGATCTCCATACCGCACGCTCACGACCGAGAACGGCTTGGGGACGATGAAGCCGTCCCAGCTCCCCAGCCGCCAGGCCCGCGACACGCCGACGGCCACGGTCACCACGGGTACACCGGCCGCCCGCGCGGCGAGGAGCGCCCCCGGCTTGAAGACCCGCGCCGGACCCCGCGGCCCGTCGGGGGTGACGGCCAGATCGGAGCCCGCGCGGCCCGCGCGGATGAGGGCCTTGAGGCCGCGCACGGCGCCGCGCGAGCTCGACCCGCGCGCGGTCGCGAAGCCGTAGCGTTGGATGATGCGGGTGATGTACTCGCCGTCGGCGTGCTCGCTGACCAGCACCACCGCGCCCTGGCGCCGATGCAGGTAGACCAGCGGCAGCAGGGTGCCGTGCCAGAAGACAAAAAGGAGAGGACGTCCGGCGTCGCGGCAGGCCTCCACCGGCGCTGTGCCCTGGGTGCGGAAGCGCACGGTCAAGAAGAGCGCGTCCAGGAGGGCCTTCCCCAGGAGGCCGGCCCAGCGGAAGCGCCGCTCGCGCCGGCGGTCGCTCATGGCCGCGCCACCTGCGCGCCCAGCAGCTCCAACGCCAGCTCCGCCACGCGCGCCGCCGCGCCCGGTGTGCCCAGGCGCGCGCGCACCCCGGCCAGCGCGGCCTGCATCTCCGTGCGCGCGGCGCCGTCCGCGAGCAGCGGCCGCAGGGCGTCCGCCAGAGCGGGGCCCGTGACCTGCGCCTGCAGCAGCTCGGGGACGACGCGGCGCCCGGCCACGAGGTTCGCGAGCGCAACGTGCTCGACGCGCACGACCCGCCGTGCCACGGCGAACGTGAGGGGATGCGTGCGATAGGCGCACACGAAGGGCGTGCCCGCGAGCGCCGCCTCCAGCGTGGACGTCCCGGACTTCACCAGGGCCGCCCGCGCGTGCGCCAGCAAGGCACGGCCCTGGTCCGTGCCCACGACGTCGTCCGGCAGGCCCACGTCGCCCAGAGACGGTGCCCGTGCCACGACGACCTGGAGCGCGGGGTCCTCGGAGCGGAGGATCCGCGCCGCAGCGACGAACGGGACCCGATGGCGTGCGATCTCCTGCGCCCGCGAGCCCGGGAAGAGCGCGAGCACCGGCCGGGCGGGATCGAGACCGAGCCCGCCCAGGAAGGATGCACGGTCCGGGACCTCCGGCGGATGATCGAGCAGCGGGTGGCCCACGAACGTCACGTCGGCGCCCACGCGCTCGAAGATCTCCACCTCGAACGGAAGGATGACGGCGAGACGGCTGGCGTCCTGCGCCAGGCGGGCGGCCCGGCCCGCGCGCCAGGCCCATACCTGCGGCGCGATGTAGAAGAGCACCGGGACGCCGCGCTCGCGGGCGTAGCGGGCGATGCGGAGGTTGAAGCCGGGATAGTCCACTGCGAGGAGCAGGTCCGCCTCGCCTTGATCCAGACGGCGGCGCACGTCGGCCTCGAGGCGCCGGAAGAACCCGAGGCGACCGACGACTTCGGCAAAGCCCATCACGGCCAGGTCCTCCAGACCCGCGATGCGCTCGACGCCGAGCGCCGCCAGGCGCGCGCCGCCGGTGCCCCAGAAGCGCAGCGCCGGGGCGCGGGCCGTCAGCGCCTCGACGACGGCGGCTCCGTGCTGATCCCCGGACTCCTCCCCGGCCAGCACCAGCACCCGCGCAGGCCCCACCCCGGTCAGAAGGTCTGGTTCAGGTACCAGAAGGCCGCCACGATGAGGACCAGCAGCAGGCCCAGCTTCCAGGGGGACTTGCTCTTCTTGGCGTCGATCCAGTCCCGCTTGCGATCACGCCGTACGCGAATGAGCGACATGGTTGCGTATCAGCTCCTCGATGGACAGGGCCACGGCGAGGGCGTCCCGGCCCTCCTGCCCCGAGACGAGGGGTGTGGTGCCCGCGACGATCGCGTCCCGGAAGCTGGCGAGCTCGCGGCCCAGCGGCTCACCCTCGTCTCCGGTGATCGGGATCCGCTCCACGAGCGCGGCCAGCCCCCGCTCCCAGTCTAGTCCCCCGGACATCCCGGGAGGATCCGCTGCCAACGCCGGAAGCTCGCCGCGCAGCCGCAGGAACTCGCCGGTGCCCTTCGCCAGGTCCAGGCTCAGGTAGCCCGACCGCTGGAACACACGGAGCTTGCGCATCCGTTCCATCGAGACGCGGCTCGCCGTGAGGTTCGCCACCGCGCCGCCCTCGAAGGTCAGCCGGGCGTTGGCGATGTCGGCCAGCTGGGTCATGACCGGGACACCCGTGGCCGCGATGGATGCGATCGGTTGCCCGACGAACGCCCGTACGAGATCCACGTCGTGGATCATGAGGTCCAGGACAACCGGCACGTCCGTGCTGCGAGGCACGAACGGAGCCATCCGATGCACCTCGATGAAGAGCGGGTCCTGCAGGTAGCCTTGCGCCGCCAGCACCGCCCCGTTGAAGCGCTCGACGTGCCCCACCTGGACCAGCGCGCCCGCCGCCTCGGCGAGCTCGAGGATGCGGTCGGCCGCGTCCAGCGAGGGCGCGATCGGCTTCTCGATGAAGACGTGGATCCCGCGCTCGAGCGCTGCGCAGGAGACCGCCTCGTGCGCGTGGGTGGGCGTGGCCACCACGATCGCGTCCGACGCGGCCAGCAGGTCGTCGAGCGTGTCGAAGACGGGTGCACCGTGCTCCGCGCCGATGGTCCGCGCCCGCTCCGCGTCCGTGTCGAAGACGCCGGAGCGGCGCACGCCGTCCAGCGTGCCGAGCAGACGAGCGTGATGGCGACCGAGGCTCCCGACCCCGACGACACCGATGCGGGGTGCGGACGGGGTGCCCATCAGCCGATGGTGATCCCGCGCTCGCTCGCGCGGATGAACGCAACCAGGTGATCCACCTCGGGAATGCCGCGGATCTCGGCCTCGATGTGGTCGAGGCCCTGCGACACGTTGAGGGAGGAATGGAAGAGGGTGCGATACGCGGTCTTCAGCGCAGCGCGGGTCGACTCGGCGAAGCCCCGTCGCTGCAGCCCCACCGAGTTGAGGCCGTAGAGCTTCGGGTCGTTGCCGGCCGAGCGGCAATAGGGCGGGACGTCCTGGGGCACCCGCGACCCACCGCCGATGAAGGCGTGGGCGCCGATGCGGACGAACTGGTGGATGACGCACCCGCCGCCCACGATGACCCAGTCCTCGATGGTCACGTGCCCGGCCATCTGGACGGCATTGGCGAGGATCACATGGCTGCCGAGGCGACAGTCATGCGCCACGTGCGTATAGGCCATCAGCAGACAGTCGCTGCCGACCCGCGTCTCGCCGCTGTGCACGGTCCCGCGATTCAGGGTGGCGAACTCGCGCACGACGGTGCGGTCCCCCACCAGCAACCGGGTCTTCTCCCCCTTGTACTTCAGGTCCTGCGGGTCGGTCCCGAGCACGGCGCCGTTGTGCACGGAGCATTCCGAGCCCATGACGGTGTCACGCTCGATCAGGACGTGCGACGCCACCTGCGTACGCGCACCGATCTGCACTCCGGGTCCCACGATGCTGTACGGCCCGATCTGGACGCCCACGTCCAACTCGGCCGATGGGTCCACGAGCGCCGTCGGGTGGATCTCGACCTCGAGATCAGCTCGCATCGGACGTCCCCTTGTCACGGTCCACGATCATGGCCATCAACTCGCCTTCCACCACGCGGTTGCCGTCCACCGAACCGATGCCGCGCATCCGGCAGACGTGCCGACGGAACTGCACCATCTCCAGCTCGAAGACGATCTGGTCTCCGGGGATGACGGGCCGGCGCCACTTCACGTTGTCGAGCGACATGAAGTAGACAACCTTGTTCTCGGGGTTGGGCACCGCCTCCATGAGGAGCAGCCCTCCCACCTGCGCCATCGCCTCGATGATGAGCACGCCGGGCATGACGGGATGCCCGGGATAGTGCCCCTGGAAGAACGGCTCGTTGATGGTGACGTTCTTCAGCCCGACGATGCGCTTCCCGCTCTCGAACTCGACGATCCGGTCGACGAGCAGCATCGGATACCGATGCGGCAGGTAGTTCAGGATCTGGGCCGCCTCCACCACGGGAGCCGCCGCTGCGCGGCGGGCGCGTTCCGCGATGGCCCGGGCCAGCGCCACGTTGCCCTTGTGGCTCGGGCGCTCGGCCACCACGTGGGCCTGCAGGCGGCAGCCGAGCAGGGCCAGATCCCCCAGGATGTCGCCGATCTTGTGGCGCACGTACTCGTCGGGAAACCGGAGCGCGTCGTTCATCACGCCCGTCTCGTCGAGCACGATGGTGTTCTCGAGCGACGCGCCGCGTGCGAGCCCCCGCGCCAGAAGGGCCTCGGCCTCTGCGCGGAACCCGAACGTGCGCGCCGGGGCCAGCTCGGCCGCGAAGGATGCCGGAGTGACCGGGAACGAGCCGTACTGGCGCCCGATGGCCGGATGGCTGAAGTCGATGGCCGCCGAGACCTTGAGCGCGGGTGCGGGCGTCGCGACGTACGACTCCCCGTGCGTCCCTTCACTCGTCACGACCGCGTCCAGCGCCAGGACGCGGGCAGGCTCCGACTGGCGGACCACGCCGACGCCCTGGATGGCCCGGCTGTAGTCCTCGAAGGAGCCGTCACGGATCGGGGGCTCCGGGCCGGAGAGCTCGAGCACGGCGTTGTCGACACCATGCGAGTGCAGGGCGGCCAGGACGTGTTCGACCGTCAGGACCCGCGCATCGTCCTGACCGAGGCTCGTGCCCAGGTCCGTCCCCACGACGTGGTCGAGGTCGGCGGGGATCGCCGGACAGCCCTCCAGGTCGACGCGGACGAAGCGCAGGCCCGTGTCGGGGTCACTCGGGACGAAGCGCAACACCGCCCGCTCGCCCGAATGGACGCCCACCCCTTCGAGCGTGACCGGGGCTGCCAGCGTCTGCTGTGAAGGCTGTGCCATCCACTCCTCGTGGCGGAGGTCGGTGTGGACCGTCTGCCGGTCCCAAATCCCTTCAATCTAGCAGAAGGGCGAAGATGGCGGGTACCCCGGATCCGTGCGGCGGGCAGGCCGCCGCCGGCGGCCGTTCACCCGGTCGCGTCCGTCCCCTGCTCCCTGCCGCTGGCACGGCGCGTGGCGAGTCGACTGAGCGCGGCCTGCGCCCGCAGGAACTCCCGCCGCGGCCGGGCGGGGAATCCCATCATCACCGCGCCCGCCTCCACGTCGCCGATGACGCCTGCCTGGGCCGCGATCTGTGCCCCATCGCCGATGGTCAGGTGGTTGATCGCGCCGGCCTGACCGCCGAAGACGACCCCCCGGCCGATCCGCGTGGATCCCGCGATCCCCACCTGCGCCACGAGCAGGCACGCACCTCCGACGTGCACGTTGTGCGCGACATGCACGAGGTTGTCCAGCTTGCTGCCGGCGCCGATGACCGTCCGACCGATCGAGCCCCGGTCGATGCAGACGTTGGCACCGATCTCGACCTGATCTTCGATCACGCACCCGCCCACCTGCGGCACCTTGCGATGCCCACCCGCCTCGAAGACATAGCCGAAGCCATCGACGCCGAGGCGGGCACCGGCATGCACGATCACGTCCGCACCGACGACCGTCCCGTCGTACAGCACGACCTGCGGATGGAGACGCGAGCGGGGACCGATCCGGCACCGGGCGCCGACACACACGTGCGCGCCCAGCGTCACGCCGTCCGCGAGGACCGAACCGGCGCCCACGACCGCGTAGGCTCCGATGCTGACGCCGTCCCCGAGCTCCACGCCGTGCCCCAGCACGGCCGTGGGGTGGATCGAAGGTGCAGGAGTCACGGAGGGATGGAAGACGTCGAGCAGGACGCGCAACGCCTTGTGCGGATCGGCCACGACCACCCGGGGTCGATCCCCACAGGCGGACGCGAGGTCCTTCGAGGTGAGCAGCGCCTCGGCGCGCGAGCCGTCGAGGCGCGGCAGGTACTTCCGCGACGCGAGCAGGCCCAGCTCCCCCGCCCCGGCTTCGTCGACCGGCGCCACGCGCCGCACCTCCAGGTGCTCGGGCCCCTCCACGGTCCCGTCCACCAACGCCGCGACCTCGGCCAGGGTCCACACCCGTGCTTCGGCCATCGCCTATCGTCCTTGTCCGCAGGGTCGGTTCACCGTGTCGGGACGGTCGGCGGCGACGCGTCCTTCACGGATGGAAACGCAATCCGGCCCACAGGTCGAGGGGACCCGTGGGCCGGGAGAGGTCACATCGGACGGCGATCGGCTCAGGCGCCGGGAGCGTCGTCCTGCTCGGCCTCGGCGCTGAGGCGCCGGAGCACCTCCTCCGTCAGGTCGAGCGCCGGATCGGCCGCGATGATCGCGGTCGAGGAAGCGTCCAGGATGAGGGCATAGTTGCCCTCCCTGCGGATGGAGTCGATCACTTCGTTGATCTTGTCCATGACGGGCTCCACGAGGGCCTGCCGGCGCTCGGCCGCCTGGCTCTCCAGCTCCCGCAGACGGCTCTCGTATTCCGTCTGGCGCATCCGGATGTCGTTCTCTTTCGCGGTGCGCGCCTGGGGCGTCATGGTGTTCTTCTGCGTGTCGTAGTCCTGCACCATGCGCTCGAGCGCGGCACCCATCTGGTTCACCTCTTCCCGGTATCGGGACAGCTCCTGCTCGAAGGACTGCTGGGCCGCCTGCGCCTGCTTCGACTCGGCGATGATCTTGTCCGAGTTGATGTAGGCGATCCGGGGGATCTGCTGCGCCGCGGCCGAACCGGCCGAGAGAACGAGCGCAAGCAGCGCGACCACGTACTTGAGAACTCTCATGCCTGCTTCTCCAGTCGAACGACTCGCGTTCCGGTACGCCCTGAGCACCCGGAACGCTGGACCAAGTGGTGACTCGTCAGAATCCAGGGCCTAGTCGGAAGTGCAGCTGCCAGCCCGGGCTCGGCTTGTCGAACCCGTAGGCGTAGTCGAGCCCGAGGGGTCCGAACGGCGTCACGACCTGCACGCCCACACCCGCCCCCCGGAAGAGGCGGCTGGGGTCGATGTCGGCCGGATCCTGCCATACGTTCCCCGCGTCATAGAAGAGCGAAAGCGACAGGTTGTCGTTGAAGCGCACGGCGTATTCCGCCGTGATGCTCGCGAACGCGTCGCCGAGCCGGTTGACGTCCAGCACCGTGGCGGAATTCTCCGCCACGAACCCCACCGGGGTGATGCTGGTCTCGTCGTAGCCCCGGAGCGGCTCCCCGAATTGTACACCGCCCATCCAGAAACGCTCGAACGGGAAGTCCGCCGCGTTTCCGACGATCGCACCCAGCCGGGCCTTGAGCCCCAGGGTGAAGCGCAGCCCCCCGCTCTGGCCCACCTGTCCGGCCGGGACGTACCACTGGCCTTCCAGCAGGTGCTTGGAGAAGGCCGCGTCGCCGCCGAGCAGGCGCAGCGAATACTCGCTCTGCAGGCTCTGCCGCGACCCCGAGGTCGGGAAGAGCGGGTGGTTCAGGTTGTTCCGGCTCACGCCCAACGAGAAGGTGCTGAGCACCCCGTCGGGCCGCCCGAACAGGGACGTGTCGTCCACGTTCTCGAAGAGGTCGTACTTGGTCTGCACCCAGGAGTACCCGAGCAGGACGCGGGTGCGGATGGAGTTGAACAGCGGGAAGCCCACCTGGGCCGATCCGCCCAGGCGCGTGTAGCGTCCCGTCGAGAACTGGAAGAACCGGTTGCGCGCGTTGAAGAGGGAGAGCGTGCCGCTGACCCGACTCTGGGCGATGGCGGGGTCGGTGTAGGAGACGGTGAAGTTGTTCACCAGGCTTCCGAAGTCCCACCGCAGGTGCCCTTCCTTGCCCTGCCCGAACAGATTGGGCTGGTCATAGCCCAGGAAGCCGCTCACGCCCACGCCACCACCGACCGCGGTCCCGAAGTTGACGGCGCCGGTGTTGCGTTCCTTCACGTGGAAGGTGATGTCCACCTCGCCCGTCTCCGGGTCCGGCTGGATGGTCGGAAACTCCACGGGGGTCTCGAAGAAGCCCAGCGCGGAGATCTGCTGATAGCTCTGCAGAAGACGCTGCTCGGAGTAGACGTCTCCGGGCAACAGGAAGAGGCGCTCGCGCACGACCCGGTCGTACGTGAACTCGTTGCCCTGGATCTCGACCTTGCGGATATACGCCGGATCGTTCTCCCGGATGGTCCAACCGACGCTGACCGTGGGTTCGCCGGCGTCGGTGGAGTCATTGCGCACGAGGTAGGGATCCACCTGTGCGTAGAGGTACCCCTCGTTGCGGTAGAGGCGCTCCACCTCCGAGGTCGCGTCCTGGAAGGCCACACGATCGAAGTAGCGCACGCCGCGCTCCTCCCCGCCGAAGCCCAGGCTCGACAGCAGCCCGCCGGACTCCTCGCCGTAGTAGCCCTCGAGCTGGTCCGTGGGGAAGACGCGATTGCCCTCGATCGCGAACTCGGCGACCCGGTACCGCGGCCCCTCGTCCACCGCGATCTCGATGCGGGCCTTCCCGGTGTTGGGATCCACGAGCACCGTGTCGCTCAGGATCTCGAAGTCCAGGAAGCCGCGCGACTCGTAGAGGTCCACCAGACGGGTGTCGAGGTCCTCGCGGAAGCGTGATTCGTCGAAGGCCCCGGAACGGAACCACCAGAAGCCCTCGGGCCGGGTGCCCATGGCGCCCACGATGTCGCTCGTGGGCACACGATCGTTTCCGGTCACCCGGACGTCGGCCACGATCACGCGCTGCCCTTCCTCGACGTCGAAGACCAGCTCGATCTGGTTCTCCGCCTCGGGCATGGGAGCCGTCCGCTCTTCGATCCGGGCGAACGGGATGCCCTTGCTCGCGAGCTCCTGCTGGATGAACCGACGGGCCGTCACCACGCCCTGTGGCGAATACGGCAGCCCGGGGCGCAGGCGCGAGGTGTCACGCACCTCGCTGTGGTTGACGTTGTCCAGTCCCTCGAAGACCACCCGGCCGAGCAGGGGCTGCTCCTCCACATGGACGACGAGGCGCACCGGTCCCACGGAGTCCCCGACCGCTTCGACGCGGACGTCCTTGAACTGGTTGGTGGACCAGAGCGCCTTGATCCCGTCGCGGATGTTGCGGTAGGTGATCCGGTCTCCGCGTCGGATCCCGAACACCTGCGTCAGCGATTCGACCCGCTGGCGCTCCGCACCCTCGATCACGACGGTGTCGACCTGCAAGGTCTGCTGTTGTGCCGCGCTTCGCCCCGGCAGTGCCGTCAGGAGGGCGGCACCCGCGGCGGCGATCCAGGCCGCCCTGCGCATCCGCTGCATCGAGCCGTCAGGTCTTCTGAGGGGAAGCGACCCGCATGCTCAAGGCCTCGCCACTGTCATCCACCCCCACCTCGATCTCGTCACCGCTGGAGAACTCGCCAAGCAGGATCTTCTCGGAGAGCGGGTCTTCCAGATAGCGCTGGATGGCCCGGCGCAAGGGACGGGCTCCGAACTTCTCGTCGTAGCCGCGATCCACCAGGAAGGCCACGGCGGGGTCGGTGAGCCGCAGCGACATCTCGTCCTCCCCGAGCCGCTCACGCAGGTTGCCCAACAGGATGTGGACGATCTGCGCGATCTCCTCCTTGCTGAGCGGGTGGAAGACGATGACGTCGTCCACGCGGTTGAGGAACTCGGGGTTGAAGGCGCGCTCGATCTCCTGCTGCACCTTCTCCTTCATGACGTCGTAGCTGGTGCGGACCTCTTCGTCCTGGAAGCCCAGCGCCCGCCCCTTGCTGATGTCGCGCGCGCCCAGGTTGGACGTCATGACGATCACGGTGTTCTTGAAGTCGATCACCCGGCCGTAGTTGTCGGTCAGATGTCCTTCGTCGAGCACCTGGAGCAGGATGTTGAAGACGTCCGGATGGGCCTTCTCGATCTCGTCGAGCAGGACCACGGAGTAGGGGCGGCGACGCACGGCCTTGGTGAGCGTCCCCGAATCCTCGTAGCCCACGTAGCCCGGAGGGGCCCCGATGAGGCGCGAGACCGAGAACTTCTCCATGTACTCGCTCATGTCGACGCGGATGAGCGCATCGTCGTCGGCGAAGAGGAACCCGGCCAGCGCCCGGGCCAGCTCGGTCTTCCCGACGCCGGTGGGGCCGGAGAAGATGAACGAGCCGATGGGCTTCTTGGGGTCCTTGAGGCCGGCCCGGCTCCGCCGGATGGCACGCGAGATGGCGACGATGGCGTCGTGCTGTCCGACGACGCGCTCGTGCAGCTCGTCTTCCATCTTGACGAGCCGCTCCGTCTCCGCCTGCTGCAGGCGCGTGACCGGGATGCCGGTCCAGCGGCTCACGATGAAGGAGATCTCCTCCATCCCGATGCTCGGGCGGTGCTTCTGCCGTTCCTCGGTCCACCGTTCCTGCGCGTCGCGGATCTTCTGCTGCAGGGCCCGCTCCTCGTCCCGGAGCTGGGCGGCCCGCTCGAAGTCCTGATCGCGGATGGCGCTGTCCTTGCGCTCGGCGATGCGGGTGAGCTGCTCCTTCAGGTCCTCCACCTCCGGTGGCGGCACCTGACTGGCGATGCGCGCTCGCGCCCCGGCCTCGTCGATCACGTCGATGGCTTTGTCGGGCAGGAAGCGGTCGGTGATGTAACGATCCGACAGCTTGGCCGCAGCGACGAGCGCCTCGTCCGGGATCACGATCCGATGGTGGTCCTCGTAGCGCTGCCGCAGGCCGCGCAGGATCTCCACGGTCTCCTCGACCGCGGGCGGATCCACGATGACGGGCTGGAAGCGCCGCTCCAGCGCGCCGTCCTTCTCGATGTACTTGCGGTACTCGTTCAGGGTCGACGCGCCGATGCACTGCAACTCACCGCGCGCGAGCGCGGGCTTGAGCATGTTGGACGCGTCGATGGCGCCTTCGGCGGCACCGGCACCCACCAGCGTGTGCAACTCGTCGATGAACAGGATCACGTTCTGGTTCTGGGAGATCTCGTTCATCACGGCCTTGAGGCGCTCCTCGAACTGGCCGCGGTACTTGGTCCCCGCGATCACGGCCGCCATGTCGAGCGCCAGGACGCGGTGGTCCTTGAGGGCCTCGGTGACCTCCCCCTTGGCGATGAGCTGGGCGAGCCCCTCCACGATGGCCGTCTTGCCCACGCCGGGCTCGCCGATCAGGACCGGGTTGTTCTTCTTGCGCCGGCACAGGATCTCGATGACCCGCTCGATCTCCGCGAAGCGACCGATGGTGGGGTCCAGCGTCCCCTGCCCTGCGAGGTCCGTCAGGTCGCGGCAGAAGTGGTCGAGCGCCGGCGTCTTCGACTTCTTGTCGCCCTTGGGCGCGGGGCCGCTGCCGCCGCCGATACCCGGCGGCTCGGACGGCGTGACGTCGGAGCCCAGCACCTTGAGGGTCTCGGCCCGCGCTTCGTCCAGGGTCACGCCCAGCGAGTTGAGGACCTGGGCGGCGATGCCCTTCTCCTCCCGCAGGAGACCGAGCAGCAGGTGCTCGGTGCCCACATAGGAGTGGCTGAGCTCGCGCGCCTCCTGCATGGCGAACTCCAACACCTTCTTGGCGCGGGAGGTATACGGCAGCTCCCCCAGCGCGATCGTCGCCTTGCCCTTGCGGACGGACTCCTCCACCCGCTCGTGCACCTGCTCCAGATCGACGCTGAGCTTGGTCAGGACCGCAGCGGCCACTCCCTCGCCCTCACGGATGAGGCCGAGGAGGATGTGCTCGGTCCCGACATAGTCGTGTTGGAGCTGGATGGCGGCCTCCCGTGCCATCGAGAGGACCGTGCGCACCCGATCCGTGAAGTTGTAGTTCATCGATCCAACACCCCGCTCCTGGAGAGCGGGCCTCGTGGAGGGGTCACGCTCCGAACGTCACCCGAGCCGGGGCGGCTCATTCCGCCTCCCCCACCCCTTCGGCCGCCAGCACCCGTCGGACGTAGGCCGCCCGGTGGGCATCGCATTCAGAAGGAGTCAGCTCCCGTCCAGCGGCCTCCTCGAGGTGGGCCGCCTGGGTGAAGATCATGATTTTGTTGAGCGTGTATACACGGAGCCCAGGGAGTAGTTTCAGGCTGGCCCCCAGCCGAACCCCGCTCATGAGGTTCATCATTTCCTCGAAGGAAAGGGCCCGGGCGTAGCGGAGCAAGCCGTATGCCCGCCACAGCTTGTCGGCGGTCACCTGGGGGGCGTCCCGGAGCAGGATCTGGCGGGCGTGCAGCTCGTGCTGGATCACCTGCCCGATCATCCGTTCGAGGTGGTCGACCAGGTCCTCCTCGGTCTGCCCCAGGGTGGTCTGGTTGGACACCTGGAAGAAGTTCCCGACCACCTCCGACCCCTCCCCGTAGAGGCCCCGGAAGGTCAGTCCGACCTGGTTGAGCCCCTCCAGGACCTTGGCGATCTCCTTGGTCAGGACCAGGGCGGGCAGGTGCACCAGGACGGAGGCCCGCAGGCCGGTCCCGACGTTGGTCGGGCAGCTGGTCAGGAAGCCGAACTCGGGGTGGAACGCGAACGGGACCACGGCGCCGAGCTCCTCGTCGAGGCGGTCCACCAGGCTCCAGGCCTGCTGGAGGCGAAGCCCCGAAAAGATCGCCTGGACACGGAGATGGTCCTCCTCGTTGACCATGATGGAGAACGGCTCCTCGGCCGAAAGCACCACGGCCGAGCCGCCGCCCGGACCCGTGTCCCGGAGCAGGTCCCGCGAGATCAGCCGCCGCTCCTGGAGCACCCTCCGGAGCCGGGGCTCGAGCCGTCCGATCTCCAGCACCTGGGCTCCCTCGAGGAGCGGCACCGGCCCCCGGGTCGCCTCCTGCACCCGGTCCAGCACCGCCTGGGTGTCCTCCGGGCGGGCCCGCTGGCCGAACCGGTGGCCCTGGACGTTGCGCGCGAGCCGGACCCGGGTGGACAGCACCACGTCCGCGTTCGGACCGCTCGCGTCCAGCCAGCCCAGGCCGGCGTCCGGCACGTAGCTCAGGTCGTCCATGCCCTGCCCCCCGGATCGTCCACGGCGCCCCTCAGGATGGCTCCAGGGCCCGGATCTGGTCCCGGATCTGGGCCGCCCGCTCGAAGTCCTCTCCGTCGACCGCGCGCTGCAGCTTGCGGCGCAGCCCCCGCAGCCGGCGCTCCCGGTCGGCCGAGGGGGCCTCGGGGCTGAGATAGACCTTGCCCACGTGCCGCGAGGATCCGTGCACCCGCCTCAGGAGCTTGCGCAGCCCGGCCTCGAAGGAGACGTAGCAGTGGGGGCACCCGAAGCGCCCGGTCTCGCGGAAGTCCGCCAGGGTCAGCCCACAGAACTCGCAGCGGCCGCTCAGGTCCGCCGACTGCCGCTCCGCCACCTCCCCCACCTGCTCCAGCAGGCTGGACAGCGCGAGGCTCGTCGGCGGCGGCTTCTCCACGCCCTTCTCGGCCGCGCACTTCTCGCACAGGTGCAGCGTGGTCATCTCGTTCTTCTCGATGTGCATGAAGTGCACGACCGCCTCGGCCGCGCCGCAGTTCTCGCAGGTCTTCATGCCACCTCCCCGAGCGCATGCAGCGTCCCGTCGCTCAGCTTGAGGGTCCGGTCCGCACGCCCCGCCAGGTCCCGGTTGTGCGTCACGATCACCATCGAGGTTCCCCGTTCGCTCCGGATGCGGAACAGGAGGTCGTGGAGCAGCGCGCTCGTCCGCTCATCCAGGTTGCCGCTGGGCTCGTCGGCCAGCAACACCGCCGGATCGTTGACCAGGGCTCGGGCCACGGCGACGCGCTGCTGCTCGCCGCCCGACAACTGCCACGGCTTGTGCTCCAGGCGTCGCTCCAGCCCGACCCAGCCCAGCAGCTCACGGGCGCGTTCACGCGCCTCGCGCTCCGGGGCTCCGGCGATGAGGGCCGGCATCATGGCATTCTCGAGCGCGGAGAACTCCCGCAGCAGATGGTGGAACTGGAACACGAACCCGATGGACCGGTTCCGCAACGCGGCGAGCGCCTGCGTATCGTGACCGTTCGCGCTCGCGCTCCCCACGCGGACCTCGCCCTGCGTGGGGCGGTCGAGGAGCCCCAGGATGTGGAGGAGCGTGCTCTTGCCGCACCCGCTCTCGCCCACGATGGCCACCGACTCCCCCCGGGCCACGCGCAGGTCTACCCGGCGCAGCACCTCGAGTTCGGAGCCGTCGCCGAGGGCGTAGCGCTTGGCCAGCTCGACGGCTTCGAGGGCCGGGACGTCACTCATGGCGGATGGCCTCGACCGGCTGCAGGCGTGACGCCTGCAGCGAGGGATAGATCGTGGCCAGCAGCGAGATGAGGATGCTGCCGCCGACCGTCAGGGCCACGTCCCAGGGGTCGAGCGCCACGGGAAGGCGATCGAGCGTGTAGACGTCCGCCGGGAGGGTGATGATGGGAAAGCGCTTGAGCAACAGGGCCAGCACCACCCCGGCCCCGGCGCCCACCACGGTGCCGATCACGCCGATCCAGACACCCTGCAGCAGGAAGATCCGGAGGATCCCCTGGTCGGTCATGCCCATCGACTTCAGGATCCCGATCTCACGCGTGCGGTCGGCCACCACCATGACAAGCGTGCTGACGATGTTGAAGGCCGCGACGACCACGATGAGGAACAGGATCAACGCCATGGCCAGCTTCTCCAGCTTGAGCGCGGAGAAGAGGGAGCTGTTCTGCGTGATCCAGCTCTGTGCGAAATAGGGGAAGCCGAGCTTCTCGCCGACCGCATCTGCGACGGCATCCGCGGCGAAGGGGTCATCCACCTGCACGCTCACCCCGGAGACCTGGTCGTCCGCCACCAGGTCGAGCAGGCCCTGCACCGCCTCCAGGTCCGTGTAGGCGTTGCGCAGATCGTAGTCGTAGACCCCGGTCCGGACCGTTCCCTGGACCTCGAAGAGCCGGACGCGCGGTACGAGGTCCCCCAGCGGGCCCATGCGGGTGTTCTCCAGCGCGATCACCTGCACGGTGTCACCCGGGAACAGGTCCATCCGGTTGGCCAGGCGCTCTCCCAGCACCACGCGTGGGAGGGTTCCGGTCCGCGGGGCGCCCAGCAGCTCGGGTCCGCTCAGACGTCGCTCGAGGTCGGAGACCGCACGGCCCTCGGTGTCCAGGGAGATCCCGTACAGGTCGGCCGGCTGTGCGTAGCCGGCCCGGCCGATCCCCACCTGGGTGATGACGAAGGGAGAGGCGGCCCGCACCCCCGGCAGGGTGCCCACGGAGTCGACGACCGTCCGCCAGCGATCCATCCGCAACGCCGAACCGTGCTGCAGGACCATCACGTGGGGTGTCGACCCCAGGATCACGTCCCGGAGATCGCGTTGGGCGCCGTTCATCACCGCGAGCACCACGACCAGCGCGGTCACGCCCAGGGTGACACCGCCCAGGGCGATCCACGTGATGAGCGAGAGGAAGCGCCCTTTCCTGCGCGCTCCCAGATAGCGGCGGGCGACGTACCAGTCGAGCCGGTTGAACACCCTTCGTCCCTACGGCAGCGAGGCCGCGGTGTCGGAGGCGGCCGGATCGTCGGCTCCGTCGGAGCGCGTCTCCTCTCCCTCCTCGGGTCGCAGCGTCGGGAACAGGATCACGTCGCGGATGGAGCTCCGGTCCGTGAGCAGCATGACCAGCCGATCCACACCCACACCGACCCCCCCCGTCGGGGGCATCCCGTACTCGAGCGCGCGGATGTAGTCCTCGTCCAGCGCCTGCGCTTCGTCGTCGCCGGCTTCGCGCATGCGCACCTGCGCTTCGAAACGCTCGCGCTGCTCCGCGGGGTCGTTGAGCTCCGAGAACGCGTTGGCGAACTCCTCGCCGGCCACGAAGAGCTCGAAGCGCTCGGTCAGACCGGGTTCGGTGCGATGTGGCTTGGCCAGCGGGCTCAGCTCGACGGGATGGTCGAGGACGAACGTGGGCTGGATCAGCGACGGTTGCACCAGGACACCGAACAGCTTGTCCAGCATGCGGCCCCGCCCCTGACGGTCCGCGATGCCGTGCTCACGGCAGGCAGCGTCCAGCCGCTCATCCGACGCGGCCCGCACGTCGAAGCCGAGGGCTTCGCTGAGGGCGTCGGTGAGGCGCAGGCGGGCGAAGGGTCGTGTGAAGCCGATGTCGTGTTCCTGCCAGGTGCAGCGCGCCTCACCGTGGACCGACTCCGCCACGTGGATGAAGAGATCCTCCACGAGCCGCATCATGTCGTGGTAGTCCGCGAACGCCTGGTAGAACTCGAGCATCGTGAACTCCGGGTTGTGGAACCGGTCGATGCCCTCGTTGCGGAAGTCCTTGGAGATCTCGTACACCCGCTCGAAGCCGCCCACGAGCAGTCGCTTCAGGTAGAGCTCGTCGGCGATGCGCAGGTAGAGCGTGGCGTCGAGCGCGTTGTGATGGGTGAGGAAGGGACGCGCGGACGCGCCGCCATACAGCGGCTGCAGAACCGGTGTCTCCACCTCCAGGAAATCGCGCGCGTCGAGGAAGCGCCGCAGCTCGGCCACGATCCGCGTGCGGGCCCGGAAGACGTCGCGCACGTCCGGGTGGACCGCCAGGTCCGCATAGCGCTGCCGGTAGCGCGCTTCCTGATTGGCGAAGCCCGAATACGTGACGGTCTCCCCGGTCTCCGGGTCCACCTGCGTCTTCCCGAACGGCAACGGGCGCATGGACTTCGTGAGCATCTCGAACGCGGTGACGCGCAGCGTGACCTCCCCCGTGCGCGTCCGGAAGGTGGGCCCTTCCACGCCGATCCAGTCCCCCACGTCCACCTGGTCCAGGATCCCGAACCGCTCCTCTCCCAGCACATCCTTGCGGAAGTAGAGCTGGAGGCGTCCGTGTCCGTCCTCGAGGTGGGCGAAGGCCGTCTTGCCGTGCCCCCGCCACGCGACCACGCGCCCGCCCACCCGCGCCTCCGGCCCGATATCGTCGGCGACGGCCCCGTCGCGCTCGGCCGCCTCGAAGGCGGTGACGGCCTGCTTCGTGGTGTGGGACCGCTCGAAGGAGTAGGCGTACGGAAGGGTGCCGGTGCTCGCCAACGCGTCCAGCTTCTGGCGCCGGTGCAGGAGCACCTGGCTCAGATCGTCCATCACACCGCCTGGGAGGGAGTGGCGCCGAATCGCTTCAGATAGGCGTGGATGAACGGATCCAGATCTCCGTCCATCACGCGCTGCACGTCACCGACCTTCAGCTCCGTGCGGTGGTCGTTGACCATGGTGTAGGGCTGGAAGACGTAGGACCGGATCTGGTTGCCCCACGCGATCTGCGTCTTCGTCGCCTCCAGGGCTTCCCGCTCCTTCTCCCGCTCCTCCAACGCGCGCTGGTAGAGGGCGGCCCGCAGCATCTTCATCGCCGTCGCGCGGTTCTTGTGCTGCGAGCGCTCCTGCTGACAGGAGACCACGATGCCGGTAGGCAGGTGCGTGATGCGGATGGCGGAGTCCGTCTTGTTGACGTGCTGCCCGCCCGCGCCCGAGGCCCGGAACGTGTCGACGCGCAGGTCGCCTTCATCGATGTCGATCTCGATCTCGTCTTCCACCAGGGGATACACGAACACGCTGGCGAACGAGGTGTGGCGACGTGCCTGGGCGTCGAAGGGGGAGATGCGCACGAGACGGTGCACGCCCTTCTCGGCGCGCAGGTAGCCGTAGACGTGGTCGCCCGTGATCTCCAACGTGACGCCCTTGATGCCCGCCTCCTCGCCCGGCTGCAGGTCCAGGATGCTGACCGTGCAGCCTCGCCGCTCCGCCCAGCGCACGTACATGCGCTGGAGCATCTCGGCCCAATCCTGGGATTCCGTTCCACCCGCACCGGGGTGGATGGTCAAGATGGCATCACGGTGGTCGTCTTCACCCTGCAGCATCGTGCGTAGCTCGAGCTCGTCGAGCGCACCGGCCAGCCCCTCCACCTCGCGCTCCCACTCCGTATCGAGGTCGGCGTCGGGCTCCGCCTCCAGCAGCTCCGCCATCTCCAGGAGATCCCGGGCCCGACGGTCCAGGTCGGTCCAGGGCTCCACCCATCCCTTCAGGCGATTGGACTCGTCGATGATCTCACGGGCGCGCTCGGGGTTGTCCCAGAATTCCGAGCGGGCCATGTCGCTCTCGAGGGCTTCGATGCGCGCACGCCGGGTGTCGACGTCAAAGATACCCCCTGAGCTCGGCGATCCGTTCGGCGGCGGACTCCAGTTGCTCGTAGCGCTCGTTCGTCATGTGCGTCCTGGCAGATCGGCACGGGAGGGACGATCGGGCCTCGCGTCCGAAGGCCTCCCGGGTGCCGGAAGGCGAACGAGGGGTCGACCCATCGGGCGACCCCTCGCGAGGCCAGGGCGACCCCCGGCTTGGGATGTGTGAAGCTAACGGACCCGCTTGGACGCGGACAACCGGACGGTCCGCTCCGGCCAGGCGGGCCGCCGCTCAGAACACCGGCGTTCCGCGGGCCAGCACCTGATTGAGGGCGTCGCGCCAGTAGTCCGTGCTCTCGGCCATGTCCTTCCCCACCTGCTGGACGTACTCACTCCACGACTTCAGGATCTCGTCCTCGAAGTCGTCCGCGAGCGTACCCGCCTGCAGGCTCGCCCGGTGGCGATCGGGGTGATAGGCGATCATGTCGGAGACCAGGACGCGGGCCAGTCGGGCCGCCCGCTCGTGCGGGTCGCGGCGGCCGAACGTGGGTGCCGCGTGGGGAGAGGCGCCCGGCGCAGGAGCGGCCGGGGCGGCGACCGTGGCCGCCGCGTGGGCAGGCTCGGGGGCCGGAGCGGCAGGTGCCTCCACCGGGGCCGCCTCGCGAACCGCTTCGACGGCAGGCGCGGCGTCCGCCCGCACGGGGGGAGCCGTCTCGACCGCTCCCGCGTCCGTGTCCGCCACGACCTTCTCCGGGGCCGCCGGGATGGGCTCCGGCTCGACCGCGGGGGTCTCGTCCGGAGGCGCCAGGGGGGCGGCCGCCGGCGCCGG
Source organism: Gemmatimonadota bacterium (assembly GCA_041390125.1). NCBI lineage: Bacteria > Pseudomonadati > Gemmatimonadota > Gemmatimonadota bacterium. The sequence continues at coordinate 253,047 of JAWKQN010000009.1, forward strand.
CTCCACGGCCGACGGCACCGGGGGGGCCGCAGGGCGCACAGCGGTCTGCGGGGCCCCTCCGCTCCGGGGCTGGACCGTGACGGTGGCGACCGGGGCCGGGATCAGCATCTCCCGGTCCACCCAGAAGATCTGCGGGCAGACCGAGCACTGCGCGTACACGCCGTCTTCGGGAACCTTGCGGGGGTCGACCGGGAAATCCGTGCCGCACCCCGGACAGGTGACGGTGAACAACATCGGCGGCCTCTCGTGGAAAAGCGCTAGGAAGTCCGGCCGCGTCCCGGCCCGACCACACTCTGCCGCCGATCGACTACATAAACCGAGCCAGGGAGCGATTTGGCGTAGGTCTTCATCTCCCCCGCCAGGGAGCTGACCTCGGCCGTGTGGGAGAAGCGCCGGAACTGGTTGGTCACCACCCCGATGGAGAGGGTCATCAGGGGGATCCGGTGGATGGAGCCGCGGCGGTCCTTGCCCAGGAAGTAGCCCGCCTGCCGGTCCTCCTCGGTGTACTGGTAGGGAATCAGCTCGTCGAAGACCTGAAGGATGTCGTCGCAACAGGGCTCGAGGTATTCGAGCGGGACATTGAAGATGAAGTCGTCCCCGCCGATGTGCCCCACGAACCCCCCGGGTGCCAGCACCCGGACCAGGTCCCGCAGGATCCGCGACACCAACAGGATGACCCGGTCCCCGCTGGCGTAGCCGTAGCGGTCGTTGAACTCCTTGAAGTGGTCCAGGTCGGCGTAGCACACGGCGAACATCTGCCCCGACGCCATGCGTTCGCCGAGGTCGCGCTCGATCTGGACCGTGCCCGGCAGGCGGGTGGTGGGATGGACGTTGACGTCCCGGGAGGCCCGCTGCAGGACGAGGTGGAGCCGGAGCCGGTTCTCGGCCACCTCCTCGACGTCCGTGATGACCTCGTCGGCCCCGGCCTGCAGGCCTTCCGAGAACCGCGCCCGCGCCCCACCCTCGTAGACGACGACGATCGGCACCAGGGATGTGAACGGGTCGTTCTTGAGCTCGGCGGCCAGGCGGGCGCTCTCCCCCCCGCCCCCGTTGCGGGCGTCCAACACCAGGCAGGCGGGTACGGCCCGGTTGACGAGGGCCAGCACGTCGGCGGCGGTCCCGGGGCGGTCGATCTCGAACCGGCGCTCGGACGCGAACTGGGCGATGAGCTCGGGGAGCGGCGCGCCCGAGGGAGAGAAGAAGACCAGCGTCCGGTCGGAGGTCATGCCGTTCCCTGTCTCGGCGTCCTGAAGCCAGCCGACTCTACCGCGGAGCGGTCACGAGTGTCAAACCTCACCGCCGCCTCCCGCCGCGCCGGCTGGGCGGGGGCACCGCGTCCCCCTCGAGCACGAAGTCGATCCGGCGCTCGCCACGGTCCACGCGCGCCACCCGCACGCGGACCGCATCCCCGATCCGGTACACCCGTCCGCGCTTCTCCCCCACCAGGCTGAGCGACCCCTCGTGGAAGTGGTAGAAGTCGTCGCCGAGGGCGCTCACGTGGACGAGCCCTTCCACGAACACGTCGTCGGGGAGCACGAAGAAGCCGAAGGGCGTCACGTTGGAGATGCGACCGGCGAGGTCATCGCCCAGGTGGCGCTCCATGTACTCGATCTTCTTGAGGTCCACGCTGTCGCGCTCGGCCTCGTCGGCCACGCGCTCGCGCCGGCTGAGGTGCTCCGCGAGTCCGGCCAGCGGATCCTCGGACCACGCCTCCCCCCCATCGGGAGCTCCGAAGAGCCGGGCGGCGAGGACGCGGTGGACATGCAGATCGGGGTAGCGTCGGATCGGTGAGGTGAAGTGGACATAGTGCCGGGCCGCGAGCCCGTAGTGGCCGTCGTCCGTGGAGGCGTACCGGGCCCGCATCATGGCCCGCAGCACCGAGGTCGCCACGAGCGGCTGCTCGGGCCGTCCCTCCGCCCGCTCGAGGACCTGTTGCAGGACCCGAGGTCCCACCCGGTCGGGCAGCGGATAGCCGATCCCCGCCAGCAGCTCGCGCAGCTTGTCGAGCCGCTCGGGGTCGGGGGCGTGATGCACGCGATACAGGAAGGGCCACCCCTTCTTCGAGCCGGCCCGAGCCACCGTCTCGTTGGCCAGCAGCATGAAGTCTTCGACCAGCCGGTGGCTGTCCCAACGGGCGCGGCGCTCGATGTGGATGGGAGAGCCGCCGGCCTCCAGGACCACCCGGGCTTCGGGTACGTCGAAGTCGATGGATCCGCGTCGTTTACGGCCGCGCCGCAAGACGCCTGCCAGGGTGGACAGCCGCTGCAGGGCCGCATCGGTGGGCGCGTCGATGGACGCTCGACCCTCCAGCACCTCCTGCGCTTGCTCGTAGCTCAGGCCGTGGCGGGCGCGGATCCAGCTCCGTTCGAAGGCCTCCCCGACGACCGTCCCGTCCGCATCGAAATCGACGAACACCGTCACGACCCGACGCGGCTCGCCGGCCACGAGCGAACACACGCCCGCGGAAAGCGCCTCGGGCAGCATCGGGAGGACCCGGTCCACCAGGTAGACGCTGGTGCCGCGACGAAGCGCCTCTGCGTCCACCTCCGACCCGGAGACGACGTAGTGTCCCACGTCGGCGATGTGCACCCCGACCCGCGTCCGCCCGTCCGGCAGCTCCTCCACCGACAGGGCGTCGTCGTGGTCCCGGGCGTCGGCCGGGTCGATGGTCAGGACGTGGAGCGCGGTGCGGTCGACGCGGTCGGGCTCGGGGCGGGTATCGGCGGACGCAATGGCGGCCTGGGCCGCGGCCTCCACGGCCGGAGGCATCGACGGCGGTAACGCGTGGGCATGCACGACGGCCAGCACGTCGAGCCCGGGTGCGTCCGCCGCCCCCAGCACCTCCACCACGCGTCCGACGGGGCCCGCCCGATCGGAGCCGTAGGAGACGATGTCGACCCGGACCAGGTCTCCCGTGCGCGCCTCCCCCGCGTCCCCCTCCGGCACCAGGATGTCCTTGGCGAGGGCGCGGTCGGCCGGGCGGACCGTGCCGAAGCGCCGCGCCGCCCGGTACGTGCCCACGACGGTCGGGTGGGCACGCTCCAGGATCCGTACCACCCGTCCGAAGCGGCGCCCGCGAGAGCGGCCCTCCACGCGCACGGCCACGCGGTCGCCGTCCATCGCGGAGTCGAGCGCGGTGTCCGCGACCAGGATGTCGTCCTGCCCCTCGCCGGTGACGAGGAAGGCATGCCCCCGACGTGTGACCTCCAGGCGTCCCACCACCAGATCGATGGAAGCGGGGACCGCGTACCGCTTGCCGCGGACGCGGTAGACCTGGCCGGCGTCCTCCATCTCGCGCAGCCGGCGCTTGAGCGCCGGGTAGTCCTGGGGCTCGACGCCCAGCTCACGCGCCAGGTCCCGAGGCTTGAGGGGTCCGCGGCGCGAGGCGCGTAGCACCTGTTGGATCCGGTCCGCGTCGGGGACGCGGCTCATGGGACGCTCCAACGGACCGCGATCGTGGCTCGGGGAGAGGGGGCGCCCGTCGCGCGCTCCGTCCAGGACACGGCGCTGGAGACGCCGAGGGGGCCGCGGGCGGCAAGGAAGGCATCCAGACCGGCCACGAGGTGATTGGCCACGACGGCACCGACCGCGAGCCCCGCCGTCCGGAAGGCTTCGTCGCTCTCCTGGATCAGCGATCGATAGCGGTCGCGCTCGGCCCCTTTTCCGGTCCAGTCCCAGAGGAAGCGCTCGTCGTACGCCCGATCCCGGTAGTAGGCGAGCGCCTGCTCGAAGGCCGGCGTCCCCGGCTCCACCCCCGCCGGTCCGCCGGCCCGCTGCCGCGCCAGCAGCCAGATCCCGCCATTGAACGTCGAGGCATCGGGCTCGGGCTGGATCCCCGCGGTGAAGGGATCGTCGTCGAAGGCGCCCGAACGGTCGAAGTGGGAGACACGCTCATAGTACTCGAAGTCGCCATCGAGGCGGGTGCCTTCCCCGCCGCGGGCCGCCATCCAGGCCAGGTCGCGGTAGGCCTCCCGGCGCTGCCCGCCGCGGGCGTTCCGGTCCAGCACCAGCCACCAGGTGGCAGCCTCGATCCCCAGGTACACCCAGGCTCGTCCCTGCCCCATCCGCCACTGACCGGCGCCCGGTAGCAGGGACGACAGAGCGAGGGCGGGCAGCGGACGGAGATCACGGGACCGGGGCGGCCCGACGGGGTCGCGCGCGAGCCGCCCCGGCCAGGCCTCGACCGTGGACGGTTCCGCCGCGGACGGGGAGGCCGGGGGCGCGGGCAGCGTGGCCGCGGGCTGCGACGGGAAGACGGCGCCCATCGGAGCGCGCTGACCACTCACGGACGGCGGCGCGACCAGCCCGACGAGGCCGACCAGCACGCACAGCACCGCGCCTTCAGAACGCGATGCCAAGGGTGACGTAGACCGGTTCGGTGTCGGGGCTCAGCTCGGCCGCGGCGAGAGAGCGGGCGATGGCGACGTTGAAGCGATCGTAGCGCAGGCCCAGGC